>CALHBQ010000543.1 GCA_937930815.1 uncultured Saprospiraceae bacterium
TCAGAAAAAATATTGATTTCGGTCGAAGATGGGTTTGGATAGATTTCCAAAGTCTCCACCAAAGTTGATTCATTTGTGGAGTTGACGGTATCATCACATCCATTTTTCAAAACATCGTAAGCTGCTTGTTCATCGGCAGAAAGTGTTCCTGCAAATAAATCATTCCCCTCGTAAGGATCGTCTATCAAATTGAAAAATTGGTCGGATTCACCAACCAATTCAATTAATTTATAGGTTTCATTTCGTACCGCAAAACCAGTTCTATTGCCAGTGCTCGTTTCGGCATAAACACAGGATCGAGGAGCGGGGCCTTCGATTTCTAACAAATTTTTAAAACTAAAACTATTGTGAATTTGTGGCATTTCGGTGCCTGTCAATTCGACAACCGTAGAAAATAGGTCACTGACATTTATCAATGCGGGTTCCCGTTCATTTGCTCGTTGAACACCTTTTCCCACGGCAACCATTGGCACTACAACGCCTCCTTGATTCAAAGTTCCTTTGCCTTGCCTTCTCGCATAAGGTGCTTGTAAAACCTGAGTCGGGGTACCATTATCACCCACAAAAATGATGGTCGTGTTTTCCAATTGAGCAGCAGGAATATTTTCCAATAACCTTCCCATTTCAAAATCCATATTTTCAATCATCGCCAAATAGTAGGGCAACGGGTTCGCATCAACAGACGCTTGGTCGGCTGGCAAATTGCCTTGCGAATGCGTATTCGCCGGAGGCAAATGAAAAGGGGTATGTGCTGAATTATAAGCCACCCAGCAAAACCAAGGTTGACTTTGATCATTGATCCAATCAATCGCTAAATCTGTAATTTTCGTAGTAACATAATCCGTCGAGGGAGTGGTCACGCCATTTATCGTCAAATTCCAATCGAAGTAATCTTGGACACCACCACCCAACAAACCCGCATAATAGTCAATACCCACTTCATTCGGATAACTGGCGTTTGGGTTTCTCATGCCACTCAAATGCCATTTCCCAATCAAAGAACTTTTGTAAGTTCCGTTTGAAGAATCGTCAATTTGCTCATGCAAAGTAACTTCGTCCGCCATGATAAGCGACATATCAGATGGATTCAAAACACCAGTGTGTTTTCCATATTTACCTGTCAAAATAGAAGCACGTGTTGGTGAGCAAAGTGGATTTGCCCATACATTATCAAAGGTGATACCTTCATTCATCATCTTTTCCAAATTGGGCATATTGGCCTTGATGGAAGCAGATGATTCATAATTTGGAATTGGATCAATTCCTACATCATCGGCGATAATTAGTAGGATGTTTTGATTTTGTGCGAAAGCACTGAACGCAAATAAAATTGCAAATGCGGTAAAGGAATTTTTCATACAATATAATTAAAAGCTCTATGCTAAAAGTGCAAATAACTAAGTTTAGACGCAAAGAAAGAGGAATCGTTTAATTCATTTTGTAAAAATTCATATTTCAAATGCTATTTTTACAAAAAAAACGATGGCCAACAAAGACTTAAAACAATATTGGAAAACCAATCTTCGATACCTTGCCATACTGCTCAGTATTTGGTTTTTGGTTTCTTATTGCTTCGGTATTTTCTTCGTCGATACGCTCAATAATATTAGAATTGGCGGTTTCAAATTAGGGTTTTGGTTTGCACAGCAAGGCTCTATTTATGTGTTTGTCATCTTAATTTTTGTCTATGTTCATCTGATGAATAAACTGGATGAAGAATATGATGTGGATGAGAAATAACGAATTCAAGTGAGATGTGACAAAAAAAATGTGTTGGCTGAGCGAAGCCGAAGTCTGGCTGAGCGAAGCCGAAGTCAACAAGAGCGAAGATCGGTTCTTCGTGCTGTTCCCTTCGGCTTCGCTCAGGGAACGGCTTCACTCAGGGAACGGATTCGCTCAGGGAACGGATTCTGTTCATCGAAACTTTAATTAAAAAGAATTGCGGAGCACCGCTCCGCATTACGTAAAACCAAACTATGAGTGTTCAAACCTGGACTTTTATTATCGTCGGAATCACCTTTGCGCTTTACATCGGAATCGCCATATGGGCGCGAGCGGGTTCGACCAAAGAATTTTATATAGCAGGCGGTGGCGTACATCCTATCGCAAACGGCATGGCAACTGCGGCAGATTGGATGAGTGCCGCTTCTTTTATTTCTATGGCAGGTCTCATCTCTTTTATGGGATATGATGGATCGGTTTATTTGATGGGTTGGACAGGTGGATATGTTTTACTGGCTTTGCTGTTGGCTCCTTATCTTCGAAAATTTGGAAAGTTCACCGTCCCTGATTTTATCGGGGATAGATACTATTCCAATTTTGCTCGAACGGTTGCAGTGGCTTGCGCAATCATTGTTTCCTTTACCTATGTGGCTGGACAGATGCGCGGTGTTGGAGTCGTCTTTTCACGGTTTTTGGAAGTAGATATCAACGTGGGTGTTGGTATCGGAATGGCCATCGTTTTCTTCTATGCCGTGCTCGGTGGCATGAAAGGAATTACCTACACACAAGTCGCTCAATATTGCGTTTTGATTTTTGCATTCATGGTTCCAGCAATTTTTATTTCAATTGCAATGACGGGCAATGTGATTCCTCAATTTGGTTTTGGAGGAACTGCTACCGACGGAACTTATCTTTTAGATAAATTGGATGGCCTGCACACAGATTTAGGTTTTGCAGAATACACTAGTGGCACCAAATCTATGATTGATGTTTTCGCTATCACTTTTGCATTGATGGTCGGGACAGCAGGTTTGCCTCATGTCATCGTTCGATTTTTTACCGTTCCGAGCGTACGAGATGCACGTAAATCTGCGGGTTGGGCGCTGATTTTTATTGCAATACTTTACACCACTGCTCCGGCAATCGCAGTATTTGCAAGAGTGAATATGATTAATACCGTTTCCGGAAAAGACTATTCAGAAATGCCGAGTTGGGTTACCAATTGGGAGAAAACTGGTTTGTTGAAATGGGAAGACAAAAACGGAGACAATCGAGTCCAATATTATAATGATAAAAATGAATCCTTTTCAAATAGCGTCGCTGCTGCAAAAGGTTGGAAAGGGAATGAACTAACAATTGACAGAGACATTATCGTTTTAGCAAATCCTGAAATCGCTAACCTTCCGGCATGGGTCATCGCACTGGTAGCAGCAGGTGGTTTGGCCGCAGCATTATCTACCGCAGCGGGTTTACTTTTGGTTATTTCAACAGCTATCAGCCATGACTTAATCAAAAAACAAATCAAACCAGACATCAGCGAAAAAGGAGAATTGTTATGGGCACGCATCGGAGCAGTGTTCGCTGTTTTGGTGGCTGGTTATTTTGGAATCAATCCACCTGGGTTTGTTGCCGCCACTGTAGCTTTGGCGTTTGGGTTGGCAGCCGCCTCTTTTTTCCCTGCTATCATTTTAGGAATTTTTGATAAAAGGATGAATAAAGAAGGAGCCATCGCAGGGATGGTTGTCGGAATTTTACTAATGCTTTTTTATATGATGAAATATAAATTGCAAATGTTTGGTGGCGGAAGTTCGGAAGATTGGTGGTTCGGCATTTCCCCTGAAGGATTTGGAACGGTTGCGATGGTTGTCAACTTAGTTATCTCTTTCGCAGTTTCTCGAATGACACCTCCACCACCTGAATATGTTCAAGAAATGGTAGAAAATATTCGAGTGCCAAGAGGAGCTGGAGCGGCGATTGAACATTAATGAGACGGGTTACGAGATGCGGGTTACGAGTTCGCGTAACTCGCATCCCGCAACCCGTGCCTCTTAAATCGCCTCAACAAACGCTCCTAATTCTTTTCTAAAACCAGTTCTCAACTCCTCATTCAAAATACCTTTCTCATCAGAAAAATTATCACCAAAAGAAGGTAGTGAAAAATGAACGATGGTGCTCTGGTTCATAAATTTGAATTTATTCACAGCAATATCCAAAACTGATTTACCACCTCTTCCTCCTGGAGAAGTTGCCAATAAAAACATCGGTTTATTCGCCCAAACATCTTTTTCAATTCTTGATATCCAATCGAAGATATTTTTGAACGCTGCAGAATAAGCACCGTTGTGCTCTGCAAACGAGATGATGATGCCATCTGAATCTTTCAAATGTGATTTGAAATCAATTGCGAGTTGTGGAATACCATTTTCGTTTTCTTTATCGATGCTATAAATCGGCATTTCAAAATCATTCAAATCCAATAAATTGATGGTTGCACCAGCTATTTGATTGGCAGCGTAATTTGCCAATTTTTTATTGATGGATTTTTTGCTGCTACTTGCGCCGAAGGCTACTATTTTTTTACTCATTGATTATATTTTATGGTTAAACGTTTCAAACTCTATTTGGATGAATAAACTATTTACTTTCTAATAAATTTCTAAAAGAAGTTATGTTTGCATAGAATCAAACAATTGCTCGATATGGATAACTTGCCAGAAAAAATGGTTCCTATGGAAGATGTTGCGATGTAAGAAAATGCAGGTTCGCTCTTTTTCATAAAAAACAATTGGTAGAGACAATTCATGAATCGTCTCTACCAATCAAACAAAAAACTAAATATTTATCACAAAAAAATTGGCCGACTCTAAGCCATCCTACCGATACGCTCAACAAAAAAATTCAAAAAATTTTTAGGGTATCATTTATTTCAAACTGTCAGTAGATTGAAATCACGCATCTCATTTTTGAAATGCTTTTTTAAAAACCTGACTAAATTTTATTAAAATGAAAAATCTGAAATTTGTATTAATCGCCCTCTTTGGTTTGTCAATTGTAGCCTGTGATTCTGACAATATTAATATCAACATCCTTGATATTGATGTAAAAGATGAAAGAATAAGAGTAGGAGAAGATCTTGAAGTTGAAATCAGCGGAAGAGATTCTGATGGTATAGAATCCATTCAAATTATTATTGACGGATTGGATGTTGACGTCCTCATTGACAATGGTCCTGACAATAATCGTTGGAAAGTTGAGCGCGACTTTTTGATTGAGGATACGATTGCTTCTGACACCTACATCATTGAAGTAATTTTAACCGACAAAGACGGAAATGAAGAATCAGACTTTGAGAACTTCACCGTACTTTAATTATCGACAAAATAGTATTCTCCGTGTCAATTCAGAAACACGGAGAATACATCCAATCCACCAATAGTTTGTACATTTCTGACAGACTAATCTATTAAAAAACAGCCAGTATTTATTATTTCTAATCTGATCTAATCCTTTTGCCGATTAGATCGGACAGACCATTCTTTCACTAATTTCAACTTTCAACATGAAATCATTACTTAAAGCCTGTTTTTTTAGTTGTTGCCTACTTTTAGCAACGACGGCTACTGGTCAGGTCATCAATAGCGTTTCTGCTTCAATATTGAATGAAGCCATAGAACTAACGCCTTTCAATGACTTCGCTCCACTCCATCCTGGAATTGAATTAGGAGTCAATTTTTGGCGAAAAGATGGAAAGCGTTTTGGTCAGCAATTCAATTCATACCTCGGTTTTTATCATCATAAAAATGTAGCCAACGATTTTTATTTAAAAGCTGAATACCTTTTTCAAACTAAAATAAAAGGAGTCATAGGAGTAGATATTTTTCCAAGTGTTGGTTACAAACATGCCTTCCACCCAGGTGATGTTTACGATTTGAATGAATCGACTGGTGAGTATGAAAAGGTCAACCAATCAGGCATTCCAAGGCTAACCACTGGACTGGGACTTGGCCTGACCTATCTCAATGATTCTAAAATTGAGCCTTTCGTTCGATATGAAATCAATGTGGATTATCCGCATAAATTATTAGGAGTATTACCACATACTATTTTTAAGATTGGCGCGAATTACAAATTTGATTCAACAAAAAAGTAAACTTAAAACTCAATAAAAATGAAATCACCTAATTATATTTTAGCATTATTTCTTGCACTTACAATCCTTTCCTCATGTCAAAAAGGAGAAGTATTTCCTGAAACAAAATACCAATGTTCACTTTCTGAACCAGATGAAACTGCGGCACATCCGAAAGCCGAAATTTATCAAGAAATCATCGACAAGTACGTTGCGAAAGGAGTATTGGGAGTTTCCGTTTACATGAAAGATACTGATGGGAAATTTCTTGGAGTTGGAGGTCATGCAGATATTGCTTCAGGTGTTAAAATCGAGCCTTGCAATCAATTCATTATTGGAAGTATCACCAAACCGATTACTTCGATGGTTACGTTTTCGTTGGTAGAAGATGGCGTTTTGTCAATCGATGATTTTATCACGGAGTGGTTAGATGCTTCTATTACCGATCGTTTACCGAATGGAAAAGAAATTCAAATTAAGCATCTACTTCAACATACAAGTGGGTTACCAGATCATTACGAATCTCCTTACTATTTCGACAATCTCAATAAAGAACGAAACATTCAGAGTCAGGAAGATTATTTGAAATACACTTATGGTAAAGATCCGCTTTTTGATGTTGGGACAGACTTTCAGTATTCAAATGCAGGGTATGTTTTGATAGGAATGATTTTGGAAAAAGCATCTGGAAAAACGATGGCGCAACTTTATCAAGAGAAAATTTTCGACCCCCTAAATCTTACCAGTGGATATTATGGTGCTGGAGACGCAGCCATTCCTGACGGACTCATAAAAGGATATATGGATTTGAATGGAAACGGAGAAATGGTCGAATCCAAGTTTTTCTATGAAGAAGAACTCAATACTGCTGACGGTGGAATCATCATGAATCCGCAAGACTTAGGAAAATTGTTTGAGGAATGGCACAAAGGAAATATCATTAGCCCGCAAAGTGTAGAGGCCATGAAGACCTGGTATTTATTTACTGACTTTGAAGAAGGTGACGAAACACTCGGATATGGCTACGGTATTGAAAAAGTAAAAAGTAAAAACGGCGACGCATTAGCGCATGATGGAGGAGTAGGAGGTTTTGGAACTTTTCTCCAATACTATCCAGATACGGATCAAACATTTGTTATTTTCCTCAATTCACTCCCAGTGAAATACGTCGATGCATATGGGGACATGGTCGATGAATTGTACGAGGAGATGTTTAGATAACCTATGTTGCCAAGCCAATCACTAAGGCGTATTTTATTAACAACTACCAATTTCAAAAGCATGATTAAAATACTATTGCTCGGATTCAATATCTTTTTAGCTTCTTTCATTTTTGCACAAACTAACTTTTCTGGAAAAGTTTTAGAGGCAAGTTCCGATGCTCCATTGCCTTATGTCAACATCGGAATCGTTGGTAAAAACATTGGAACAACCTCTAATGGAGAAGGCTTATTTGAATTAATATTACCGAAAGAAAATGCCAAAGATTCTTTGCGTTTTTCGATGATTGGATACGAAAGTAAAACAATCTTAGTCACTGATATTTTAGAATCAAAATCAAAGGAGACAATCATTTTTTTAAATGAGAAAGCAATGAATCTATCAACTGCAACTGTCAAAGCAGGTAGATTCACAAAAGAAAAAGTGTTAGGGAATAAGTCGAGATCCAAAAGAATGGTCGGGTCATTTACGCCAAAAAAAGGATATGAAATTGTTCAGAAAATCAAAATCAAAAAAAGTCCTACTGCCATAAAAAGTTTCAATACCTACCTTTCTTCGCGAAAGCTGGATTCATTGATGATACGGTTGAACATTTATGAAGTAAAAGATGGGAAGCCAGGAGAAAGTCTTTTAAACGAAAACATATTTATTTCAAATAAAGATATCACTGGCCGTTTACTCTCCATTGATTTGAGTAAATATAACATCTATGTCGAAGATGATTTTTTCATAGGATTTGAATGTGTCGACTATTTTGGTAAAAACGAATTGGGCTTCTGTGCAAGTTTCATTGGCCCAAGGCTTCATGAAAAAGAAACAAGTCAAGGAGATTGGAATAAAATCAATATTGTAAGTCTTGGCTTTAATGTGAATGTCAAATATTAAATGAAGAGCTGTTTAAGTAAAGCCTTAGTAGAATCAGGTTCGCCAAAGAACAAACTCAACGTTCTCGAAATCTCCAATGTCTCAATCAAAAAACCGTCATGCCCATATTCGGTTAGGATGGTCTGATGTGAGGCATTGGGGATACCTTTTGTTATACGCAGTTGTTCTCCTTTCGGAAAAAGCACATCATCTTGCATGGTAAGCACGAGGGTTCTGGCAGTGATGGTTGCCAATGCCGCTTCTACTCCACCGCGCCCTCTACCCACGTTTTGGCTATCCATCGCTTTGCTCAGATACCAATAGGAAAAAGCATTGAAACGTTTCACCAATTTTTCACCTTGATATTTTTGATAAGAAGCAGCTCTGTCTGGATAAATCAATTCTTCGTTAGATGGTTGTTGTGTTTTTTCGTAAGCTCGATAATTTCGATAAGATAAAAGTGCCAACGAGCGAGCGACTTTCATTCCATTGATACCTGCGTTTTCATTTTCAGTAAACCATGTTGGATCATTTTCGATGGCCAGTCTTTGTGACTCATTGAATGCAACTCCCCATGGAGAATGAATAGCATTCGTCGCAATTAAAACCAATTGTTCAATTCTATCGGGTTGTAGGATGGCCCATTCCAATGCCTGCTGGCCGCCCAAAGAGCCGCCCATGAGCAGGTGAATATTTTCGATGCTCAGATGATTCGCCAATTCGATATGCAATTGGACGATATCTCGAATCGTAAATTTTGGAAAAGTATGAAAGTAGGGTTCATTAGTTTCTGGGTTGATGCTAAGAGGATTCGTCGTTCCATAATGAGAACCCAACACATTGGCACAAATAATAAAATGCTCTTTTTCATTGATAATTTCTTTGGGACCAATCAATCCTTTCCACCAATCAAATACATCACTATTTGCCGTCAAGGCATGCGCAATCCAAACAACATTGCTTTTGTCTGCATTCAATTTTCCGTAAGTGTGAAAAGCGATTTGGGGATTGACTAATTTTTCTCCTGATTCCAGTCGAATGGTTTTATTTAATTGTGCAATGGAAGCGTTCATTAGAAATGTTTTTCTTCTGATCTGAAGAAAGGAACAGCAGTTAAAATTAACTGCCATTCCATTTCTTACAAGATCATAATTCATTAATTTTTTTGACTAAGCGATTGAGCGATTTGAAAGAACTTAAGCAGTAATAGTTTTTCCTGAACTTACGTTAATTGCTTGTTCCAAATCATTCAAAATATCCTTTACGTGTTCAATTCCAACTGACAAACGAAGCAAACCTGGCTCGACACCTGACGCTTTTTGAGCTTCTGGAGAAAGTTGATCATGCGTAGTTGAACTTGGGTGAATGATAAGCGTCTTGGCATCTCCAACATTTGCCAAGTGCGAAATCAATTGCACGTTATCCACTAATTTATCAGCTTGCTCTTTCCCTCCTTTTACTTTGAAACTTAAGACACCACCAAAACCATTGTTTAAATACTTTTTAGCTAAATCATGCTCTGGGCTACTTTCCAATCCTGGGTAATTTACCCAAACTACTTCATCGTGCTTTTCGAGCCATTGAGCGACTTCAAGCGCATTGTCCACTGTACGTTGAACACGCAATGAAAGCGTTTCCAAACCTTGAATCAATAAAAAACTATTGAAAGGGCTAATTGCAGGGCCGAAATCTCTCAAACCTTCTACGCGAGCGCGAATTCCGAAAGCAACATTTGGCAAACCAAGTGGATTCCCTTCGCCGAAAGTATTCCAAAAATTCAAACCATGATATCCCTCAGATGGCTCTGAAAATTGAGGAAACTTACCATTGCCCCAGTTGTAATTTCCACCATCAACGATGACTCCACCAATACTGGTGCCGTGTCCACCAATCCATTTTGTAGCTGATTGAACGATGACGTTGGCACCCAATTCGATTGGACGAGCGAGGTATCCTGCTGCGCCAAAAGTGTTATCGACCACGACAGGAATGTCATACTTTTTACCCAGTGCCACTAATTTTTCAAAATCAGGAACTGCAAATCTTGGATTACCAATGCTTTCAAAATAAAGGGCTTTCGTGTTTTCATCAATTAATGATTCGAAACTGTCTACATCGTTTCCATCTGCGAAACGAGCTTCGATCCCGAGTCTTTTGAAGTTAACTTTGAATTGGTTGTAGGTGCCTCCGTACACATATGAAGAAGTAACGAGGTTGTCGCCTTGAGTCAAGATGTTGTTTAGAGCGATGAACTGAGCAGCCTGACCAGAAGCCACTGCCACTGCATTTGTTCCACCCTCGAGGGCAGCAATTCTTTTTTCAAAAACATCCGTTGTTGGGTTCATAATTCGGGTGTAGATGTTCCCAAATTCTTTGAGTCCAAATAAATTCGCCGCATGTTCTGAATTGTCAAAAACGAAAGAAGTGGTTTGATAAATTGGAACTGCACGGCTTTTGGTTGTGGGATCTACTTCTTGCCCGGCATGTAACTGAAGAGTCTCGTAACGAAAATTTTGATTACTCATGATCTTGTGTTTTGTACCAAACCACAGAAGATCATAAACTAAGAAAGCTGAATCCCCTGTAGGGTTCAGCTATGATTATAAAAATATGATTTACAAAAAGGCTTACCCTGTGCTTTAACAAATACAACAACAAAAGCAACAACAAGTCATTGCGTTAGCACAGGTTCTGAAAGTAGCTGAAGCAACTACTTTTGGAAAGAAAGGAACGATATGTATAGAAATATTCTTCATTCGTG
>CALHBQ010000544.1 GCA_937930815.1 uncultured Saprospiraceae bacterium
GTCTTCAAGACAAGATATATAATACTTGGAGGGTTCTTCCATGGTGTATGAAACTGGAGTAATGGGATCTTTTTCTACAAAAAAAGCAGTTGTTTTTTCCTCATCATCTATCAAGTAATAACTTCTCAAACAGCCTTTCAATACAAAATAACACTCCTTGGCGTACTGTCCTTCCTTTAATAGAATATCATGTTTTTTAAACTCTTTAACGATTTTGTTTTGAAGTAGTATTTCAATACTACTTTTTGACAAATTCCCGTAGGCTGATAAAAACTCAATTAGATTGTTAATCATTTTTATATGTTATTCGCTACAACGAATGATGGTATGTCGCCGTCTCTCGATGAAGGAGAGATATGCGATCCTCACCTATTGTTATATGCTTTTATTCTTCAAGTCTTCGTTTTAGTTTTTAGGTTCAGCAAAATGATTTCCTTCACCAAGCCAAATTCGTTTTAGACCTGTTTTTTTATTGAATTCTCTTTGTTCATTAGCTGAAGCATAATCAATAATAAAATCTTCACCCCCTCTATCAAAGTAAGTATACCTTCCTTTAGTATTGAGTTCTTGAGTTAAATAAGCGAATCTTTGAACAAAGCTATCATCAACGAATTCACTTTCACCCAAATTCCATTTTTTAATTTTGTTGTTTACCTCAAAGGAAATCCACTTGGTGTTATTTTCATCAAATTCAACATTTACATTTTTAAACATTATTTCACCATTTGTAATTTTGCCCATCCTTTCCATAAAATACTTATATGCAATTGGTTGTTCAAAATAGTCTAATACATACCAAAAGTATTGATCAGTTAGATAATAGTCCTCGATCTTTGCATCTTGGTGAGATAGCGCATAGTATAAAACAAGATATGGGCTTTGTTCAACTGAGTCTATTGGATTCGGAATCTCTAATTCTTTATTTATAAAGTTTAAGAGGAATTCTTTTGTTACACTTGGTTTAGGCTTGTATCCAAGATTATTCAATACTTCAAGTTGTTCGTCAAACGAAATATTTTGGTCATTCAAGATGCTCTTCTTGTTAACCTTCGTTCCACACGAACTTAAAGACAACAATATAAAAGCCAATAATAAATTTTGATGGTATGATTTCAACTCTATAGTTTTTTCAATTCTCTAATTGCATATAACGTATAATGATATGTCGTCGTCTCTCTGAGGTACGAAGAGATATGCGATCATATCTATTGTGTGTTCCTCGAATGTACACCGTTTTTGTAAAAGGGCAAAATCAGCTGATAATTAAGTTTATCGTCACTCTATGGAGATGAAAGTTCTCATTGCGCAGAGTAAGAGAAGGAGGAACGGCTACGGCAGCGCGGTTACATTCCCTTTTTGGAGTACTATCTCAAAGTCAGAAAACGTGAGAATTTGTTCAATGAACCGCCGAGTACGTGATCCGTACGCTCGGTGGTGTGAGAGGGCTGCGGTGGGTCAATTCGGCTCACCGTTCCCTACTCGATTGTAAACCGTATTTCTTTATTCAAAATTTCTCCAAACTTCATATAACTCGTCATATTCAGTTTGATTGAAATATTCTTCAAAAAGTTCACAATATCCTAAATAGCCCATAGAATCGCCAAATTTTAGATATTGGGTTTGCGGGATATTCTTTTTTGCTAAACACTTTTTGAGTAATTCTACTCGCTTAAGTTCATCTTGTTTGACAATCTTATCAAGTTGTTCAATGTTTTCTGGTGACAATCTATTTCTTAGAAGCTTGCTATTTTTTAACCTATTCCAGTCTTTTCGAACACTCATTGCCTGATGAACATTTCTAAACCTATCTTTTTTAAGTGCAAATTGTAAAGGGTCTTTTCTGTTAAAATCTAAAGAGTTTTTTTTCAATTTATCCCAAAAATCTTCAATGTCTATGCCTGCACTTTCATTCCAAAAAGCAAAGTATGCATTTGTTAAAGATTTCAGCCCAGCAGAACTTAAATCTTTTTTTTTATAGAATCATTAACGGTATTTACATTCCAAATGTCATGATTTTTAAAAGCTTCTTTAGTCTTTTTGTCTACTATTTCTGACTTAGCTATTATGTTACTTCCTATCTTAATTACTTCAAGGAAGTCAAGAGCTTTTTTATATGTCGTTTCAGTTAATGGCATCTTTTTCTATGGTTTACAACGGATTGGCGATATGGAGCGGATTTGGCGATAGCCAATCTGATCTCATATCGCTTGTTAGAGGCAGTAATTATTCTTATTCGAATTTTTTGAATTCCATTTTTTTCAATTGTCCCTTTTCGATTTTTAGATTTTCACCGCCTTCGATTTTATAAGGAAGTGGTATTCTTGTTTTATTAAAAAACGAAAATCCATAGTCGTAACTATATACTATAAGTGAATCATTTTTGACTTTGTAGAATATATCTTGACTCTCAGATTGGCTAATGAATTTCCCTCCGTCTTTGAAGCTATATTTTCCATTAACATGCGGAACGAGATTCACTATTTTTACTTCTATTATTTCTTCATTATCACCCATTGTCCTTTTTGTAAATCCGTGCAGCTTTATCTCTAAGGAATCGTTGACATTAAGGTTGATCGAATTAGTATGTATTTCTAAATCAAGAATTTCAGGTTCATTTGCTATTTGGACGAAATTCATAAATACCATTATTGACAAAATCGAAGAAGGTAAAATCGAAATAATTAATAAGACTTTCGACAATACTTCATTTCTAAAATACTTTAATCTAAAAATTACAATGATTGATAAAATTATGGATAGAAACACCAATGGATAAAAGAAAAGTAAATTGTATGCCATCATTGGCCCTCCGTCAAAATCTGTCGGTGGAGTAATATATAATTTTATTGGAATCAAGAATGCAATAACTCCAATTATATATGTGATTATTTTATTTTTTCTCAAGACCTTTATTGATTTGTAGGTTTTCTTTTTTTATTGCCTCTAACGGTCTCGTATATGCGGCGTGACCAGCTTTTGCTGGGCATGACCGTCATATACAATGTTAGCGGCAGGTTTATCTTTTATTTATTATGGATTTTTTCAATTGCAGGAAGTACAATATTATCCCAACCTTTTGCAACATGACTTATTCTTTCTGGGTCGTCATTGAAATTTTCAATTGTAGTTGTTAATTCAGTTTTTCCATTTACCTCTTTCAAATCGTAAGTAATATGCAAGTAATTTTCTGGAATATCTTCAATTCCAAAATTGGGGTCGATAGAAGAATATTTTAAACATTTATTCTTTAAGAATTTTAAAATGATTCCTTTTTCACCACTTTCATATCCATTAAAATTACCTTTCCATATTATTTTACTACCGACTTTCCACTCTGAATGAGCTTCACAATTAAACATGAATATTTTTGTCTTTTGAGGATTAGTCAATGTATCCCAAACATTTTCAGGTATTGCATTTAAAGTGAGAACTCGCTTAATACTTTTTTCTTTATTCATTTTTATGTTTTTTATTTTACTTGCCGCTAACGGCTTCGTATATGCGCAGTAGAGGCGCATAGCCTCTATTGCCGTATATACATTGTGTGTGCCTCGAATGTACACCGATTTTGGAAAAGTTCAAAATCATACTACTAATTGAGTTTAGTATTACTCTTGGGAGATGAAAGTTCTCCT
>CALHBQ010000545.1 GCA_937930815.1 uncultured Saprospiraceae bacterium
TAGTCGGTAGTATGTACCTGCAAGCCTCTTGGATTTATGATTCAATCAAAATCAATGAAGAGCAGTTTGGTAAAAATGTTTTTGCGGCACTGAATGCAGTCGCCATGCGCTTAGAAAATGAAGAAACAAAAGAAGCATACAACACAATGAATGGTTTTTCAACGACTTACGTTGAAGAAATAATTAGACAAGGAGAACAAGGGGTAAGTGTTGATCTTTCGTATAAAGAGTTTTCTTTGGGAGGAACTAAAGCAAATGAGTGTACCTGCCCCAACTGTGTAAGCGAAAACTTTCTAAAGTTTACTCAATTGATGGGGATTAATGAGGAAAGGCATAACCTCCCTTTAGAAGAAAGAATTTTCAATTTAGAAATGTTGAGTGCTTTTGTGAAGAGAGAATTGGCGAGTCGAGGGATTGGATTAGAGTATTTTTATGGTGTTCATTCCAATCATTTAAAAAGTCTTATCATAGCTAATGATCATTATGTTGTAGCAGATCGAAGTCCGCAAGTGATACAAACGGGGCATAAAAATTTATTAACTTCTCAATATCAAGTGGAACTTTTTCGCCAAGATCTTCAATCTCCAGGTCAGCTAATCGTTTATTTTCCTAAAAAATTAGATTACGTCTGGGGAAAGGTTTGGAAGAACTTATTGGCTGCGTTGTTTTTTACATCGCTTATCGTTTTGTGTTTTGGCTATACGATTTATGTCATTTTTAGACAAAAGAAACTTTCAGAAATGAAGGGTGATTTTATTAATAATATGACACACGAGTTTAAGACACCGATTGCTACTATTTCTTTGGCAGCAGATTCTATTACGAATCCATCTATTGCTGGTAAGCCAGAAAAAGTGAAACGATTTGCAGATATCATTCGACAAGAAAATCGACGTATGAATAGTCAGGTCGAAAAGGTATTGCAAATGGCTTTGATTGATAAGAAAGATTTTGACCTTAAAACCACCGCGGTTGATTTACACCAAGTTATCCAAAACGCAGTTGGAAACTTTGCACTTCAAGTTGAAAAGCGAGATGGTATTTTAACGACCAACTTAAAAGCAAATAAAACGAATATTGAAGGAGACGTAACACACATCACCAACATTATCCACAACTTGATGGATAACGCCAATAAATATTCACCTGAAAAACCAGAAATAACCATTCATACCCGAAACCTTCGCAATGGAATTGAAGTAACTGTAGAGGATAAAGGTATGGGAATGGGCCGCGAAGCATTGAAAAATATCTTTGATAAATTTTATAGAGTCCATACTGGTAATTTGCATGATGTAAAAGGTTTTGGACTCGGATTAAGCTATGTAAAAGCAATTATCACCGCCCACAAAGGACAAATAGACGTAAAAAGTGATTTAGGAAAAGGAAGTAAGTTTATTTTGTTTTTTCCTTTCAAAATGGAAGAGTAAAATCTTTTAAACCCGAAAAATAGAATTCCATTTAACATCCCTTGAGAATATTTTTTAAATATTTTCACATATGTTAAAATAAATTGAGTCGAAAAAGTGTTAAATAGTTCGTACTCATTTGGTTCACACACTCTAATCGCTAAATAATTAAAAACCTGACTTAAAAATTCCAACGACTATGTCTGAAGTAGCAAACAATAAAATATTATTAGTAGAGGACGATCAAAATTTTGGAGACGTTTTGAGATCATATCTTGAAATGCACGATTATGATGTAACCTTAGCATCTGACGGATTAGCAGGGTGGGAAACCTTCCGAAAAGGAAAATTCGATCTTTGTATTCTTGATGTAATGATGCCTAAAAAAGATGGCTTTACATTAGGGAAAGAGATTAGAGAGCGTGATTCAGAAATGCCGCTTATCTTCCTTACAGCGAAAACGATGAAGGATGATGTATTAAAAGGTTTCCAGATTGGTGCAGATGATTATATCACTAAGCCATTCAACTCAGAGGAGCTTTTGCTTAGAATTCAAGCAATTCTCAAAAGAACGCGTCCAAAACCAGATCCACGTGATGAAATCAGAGATTTTATTATTGGAAAATTCCACTTCGATTCTCAATTGCGCATCTTGACTTTTGATAAAGATGGAGGCAATGAGCAGAAAAATAAATTATCTCCTAAAGAGGCGCAATTGCTTAGGTTATTCGCTCTTAATATGAATGATATTTTGCCACGTTCAGAAGCGTTGACAAAAATCTGGCAGGATGATAATTACTTCACCGCTCGAAGTATGGACGTTTTTGTAACGAAGTTGAGAAAGTATTTAAGTTTAGATAAGAATATTGAAATCATCAACATTCATGGAAATGGATTTCAATTATTAGTAAGATCTGAATCTGAAGTATAAAAAAGAAAGTATCATTTGGTGAAACTATTTGAATCGCCAACACGTTTCGATATTTGCAAATTTGATTGTTTATTAGTTTGAATTTAAATTAAAAAATGATCTATATTTGCGCTCCAATTTAAATAAAATTGGAATTTGGTCGGTTGGGAGAGTGGCTTATCCACTGGTCTGCAAAACCAGTTACAGCGGTTCGAGTCCGCTACCGACCTCAACAAATTAAGCTAAAGCGATACTGGTCATTCAGTGTCGCTTTTTTTGTGCTTATTTTCTTTGTAACTTTATAATTCAATTTGATACACGTCTAAAACCACTATGAAAAACTAAATAGATTTCATCATCATGCGAATTTTTGATAAAAGTAAGTTTGCTGAACGGTTGTTTCTGGAAAATATTGAACCAGAACAATTGGACGTCTTTTTAGCCAACGGTTGGTACCGTATGGGGCAGACTATTTTTACAACGCATTTCTTGTTTTTTGAGCAGCGCATTCATTCTGCGATTTGGCTTCGGCTTCAGTTGAGTGAAGATTTTCGTTTCAAAAGAAGTCTTAGGAAAATTCTAAAAAGGAATAGGGAAAAATTTACCGTCAAGGTAAAGCCATTTGAACTTACGGCTGAAAAAGAGCTTATTTATCAACGATATGCGGAAGATTTTAAAGGTAATCTCTCTGGTACTTTAAAGCGCTCATTGTTAGACGGCGCCGACTTGAATGTTTTTGATACGCTCGAAATCAATATTTATGATGGAGATAGATTGATTGCTTTCAGCTTTTTTGATGAAGGAGTCAATAGCCTTACGAGTATCAATGGCGTTTACGACCCAGAGTATAGCAGTCATAGCTTAGGATTGCACACGATGCTGGAAGAAATTCAATACGGAATAGATACTGGCCGAAAGTTCTTTTATCCAGGCTATTTCGTTCCAGGCAATCCTCGGTTTGATTATAAACTTAGAGTCGGAGATGTGGAGTTTTTGGAATTTAAATCCAAGGCATGGAAGCCATTTCCTGAGTTTAAAGAAAATGAAATTCCAATTAATAAAATGACTGTTCGATTGGAGGAGTTGGGAGACTTGCTTGAAAAAGAAAAGATTGATTTTAAAATTAAATTCAACCCATATTTTGAATCCAATATCATCGAATATTGGCCACTACCCTACCTTGAGTATCCAATTATTTTATGTTTAGAAAAAGTTGGTCAAAACGAAAGTTCTCACTTAGTCATCATTTACAATTTCATTGATGGAAAATACCAAGCGCTTCAATGTAAGTTGTTCGATGCCTTCCCTTCCAACTACAATCAAGCATGGATAGAGAAGCTATCCGATGATTCTTTCCATAAAACGCAAATGGTAATTGAGCAATTCCAGTTTAGTACAGATTCGCTTGAAACGATGAAAGATTGGATTATTACTTGTTCGTAAAGTTTCTTTTTTGAAGCGACTCATTTTCTTTCCTTCTCATCTCTTTTTTCTCTTCATCTGTTTTGTCTCCATATCCACAAAGGTGTAATACACCGTGAATAACGACTCGATGCAATTCATCCTCAAAAGAAGTTTCCAGCTCTTTTGAGTTCTCTTTGATTCGGTCTATGCTGATGAAAATGTCGCCCTCTATAACTGGAGCGCCGTCATTATGGTAAGGAAAGGTAATAATATCTGTCAGTGTATCATGATCGAGATATTTTACATTGAGTTCGTGAAGGTATTTGTCGGAGCAAAAAATAATGGAGAGACCTTCAGTTGACTTTTTTTCAAAAAATAAAGTTTCAGTAATCCAATTGACTACTGAAACTTTATTAGGTAGATCGAAATCTATATCTTCTGAAAAGAATTGAATCAAGATATTATATCTGAAAGGTAAAAGTTGGTTTCGATAAATTAGTCTTTAATCTGAAATAAGTTGTAGAGTAATCGATGCTTATTTTTTCGATAATCGAGGCAAAAAATTTAAGAATAGCCTTAGCTATTGTTCAATTTTTTAACGAAAAGTAGCGGAAAAAGGAGTATCGAATTGCATACAAGTTGTTTTAGAATAAAGACTACTATATTTTAAAACGCATTTCAACAGTACTTCCATTGTTGCGAAACTCCAATTCATCTGCTAATTGACGCATCAAAAATACGCCTCGTCCACCACATTTCATGATGTTTTCTGGAGCAGTTGGATCAGGGAGATTATTATAATCAAAGCCAGCACCTTCATCCGTAATACTGAAAGAAAGGCGACCTTCTTGTTGCCTATGACTAACCTCAACGGCTTTGGACACATCATTGGAGTTCCCATGACGCATCGCGTTAGTTACTGCTTCTGTAAGAGAAATCAGTATACTGCCTTTTTGATCAGATGATAGACGATATTGATTGACGACATCGTCAACTAGGTTTTCTACTTTGGCAATGTTGCCAGGTAAAGAGTTTAATCTAAGCATAAGCGTGTCCTGTCAGTTAAATTGAACGTTTTTAAAGTAAAAATGGGAACGGACATCAAAAAAGTCCGAATGTTTTGGATAGTTCAAAAAACAGAAAAATGTTCGCGTGGGATTACTGATTTGGACAATTATTGTTCTTAATCAATTGGGTATAAGCGTGTTTTGCCCTACAAATATCGTTGATATTAAAGGCTTTGTCAAGTAATTTCTCTTATCAAATGCTATTTTTTAGCAATGCATTTTTAATATTTTGCAAATCAGTAGTTTATAAAATTAATTTTTATTAAATTATAAATAAAATGAAGCTAAAGTTTCAGCTGGAAACTGAAAAACTACTTTCTGTATCCATTTTGTTTTAAATCGATACCTAACGTTAGGTACTATTTTTTTTAGATGGGTATTGTTGAACTTTCAACTATAATATTACTTTTGCGTTATCGTAATGTAGATTTAATCTAAATAAAAATAGTGACGAAATGAGTGAATTGAAAAGCGTGATAAATTATAGTGAGTCTGAGCAACTGGTGGTTAAGAATTTTTCTAATGATTCAGTAGGAAGTCGTTTGATGTCTATGGGGATCTTACCAGGAAGTCTTATCACTATTGAAAGAATCGCTCCTATGAAAGGTGGTTTTTGTCTTAAAACATTGACTGGTCAAAAACTTGCTTTGCGTTATCAAGAAGCCGAAAGTATTATGGTAGAGTAACTCCTCCAAAAAGACTACACATCGAATTAAGAGGCATAGATGACTTCATCAATCAAAATTGCACTTGTCGGCAATCCAAATAGTGGCAAAACTTCCACATTCAATCAACTTACCGGCCTTCGACAAAAAGTTGGGAACTTTCCTGGTGTAACGGTCGAAAAGAAAACAGCTGTTCTCGAACTTGCGAACAACACCAAAGTCAACCTTATTGATTTTCCTGGTCTTTATAGTTTATTTCCAAATGCTCAAGATGAGCGCATTGTTGTTAGTACATTTCTAAATCCGGAAGATCCATTCTATCCAGATGTCGTTTTGTACATCGCTGATATGATGAACCTTGGGCGTCACCTTTTATTGTTGACCCAAATCAAGGATTTAGGTTTACCTGTAGTGCTCGCCCTCAATATGAGTGATCTGGCAGCAGAACAAGGATTGAAATACGATGTCAAGTCGATTGAAAAAACTTTAGAAATACCAACGATTGCAATTAGTAGTCGAACTGGCGAAAATTTCGAAGAACTAAAAAATATAGTTTACAAAAAGGTACAATCATTAGAACAGCCTCAATCTTTCAAACCTTTTTATAAACCTGGAAAGTCGGAAGAAATTGCAGCTCAATATATTGCAGATTATTTTTCTTCCGAAAATCATTATCAAGCAAAACTTATTGGCCATCATCATGATTGGTTGCCTTTTTTAAATAAAGAACAAGAAGATCAAGTTCATCTTTTATGTGAAGAAGCTGGTTTCGAAGATTTGAAATTGCAGGTAAGAGAGACGATGCAGCGCTTCGATAAATTTGAACCTATTGCAAAAACTGTTTTACAAAAGCCGACTAACACTGCAGCGTCTTTAACAGATAAAATTGATGGTGTCGTCACTCACCCTATTGGTGGCCCTTTAATTTTTATAGCTATCATGCTTTTTGTTTTTCAGGCAATTTATAGTTGGTCTGGTTATCCGATGGATTGGATTGAAGGTTTCTTCGGTTGGATGAGTGAAACTGTCGCTGCTTCCCTTCCTGAAAGTTGGATCTCAAGTCTTTTGACCGATGGGATTATTGCAGGATTGGGAGGTGTTTTGGTATTCATTCCACAGATTGCAATTCTATTCTTTTTGATTGCAATTTTGGAAGAAGTAGGATATATGGCACGGGCTGTTTTCATCTTTGATAAATTCATGCAACGCTTCGGATTAAATGGGCGAAGTATTGTCGCCCTCGTTTCAAGTCATGCCTGTGCGATTCCAGCTATCATGTCCACAAGAACGATTAGCAATTGGAAAGAACGGTTAATAACAATATTAGTAAGTCCACTGGTTAGTTGCTCTGCGCGGATTCCTGTCTATGTGGTTTTGATTGGATTTGTGGTGCCTTCTGCTACTGTTTGGGGATTGTTCAATGCGCAAGGATTGGCATTTATGGGGCTTTATTTTTTAGGAATATTTGCGGCACTGGGTAGCGCACTGGTTTTTAAATTAATATTAAAATCGGACGAGACCAGTTACTTAATGATTGAACTGCCTGACTATCAAATGCCTGTTTGGAAAAACGTCTTTTTGGAAGTTTACGAAAAGGTGAAATCCTTCGTTTTAGAAGCAGGTAAAATCATTTTAGTTATCTCGGTGATACTTTGGTTTATGGCAAGTTATGGCCCAACAGAAGCGATGACCAATGCGGAATCTCAAGCTATATCATTAGCCAAAGAACGTTCGCTCAACGAAGATCAAACTGCGGACTTAATTGCAGGAAAAAAGATAGAAGCATCTTACGCTGGCCACATAGGAAAATTCATTGAACCTGCCATCAAACCATTGGGTTTTGATTGGAAAATTGGAATTGC
>CALHBQ010000546.1 GCA_937930815.1 uncultured Saprospiraceae bacterium
CCAAACAATTGCTCGTAATGCAAACCACCATCTGGTTTTCTAAAAATTGTATGGCGCTTTGGTGGCACTTTTCCTAATCTATGATATACAGGCATAATTTCATTTTTTAATAAGAATCCGTAAATATAAACAGAAGTTACAAGAGCTTTTTCAAAAAAGGATTCTTTGATAAAATGAAAACAAAAAATGGGTTGACTTGATGTACAAGTCAACCCATTTTAGAGCTAAATAAAGTTTAAAAAAACTTCAAATTAAAAGAATGAAGCTCTATCATCTTCAACACCAACTGCTTTTTTAACAGCTTGCATCAACGTAGAATTTAATCGACTTCTGTAAGGACCTTCTACATTAGATTTAATTGCTGTTAAATTTGGAGCAGCTGCTGCAGTTTTGTTTAAAACCTTTACAACATAAACACCATCATTTCCCTCGATAGGTTGGCTTGTCGCATTTGCACCTAAAGACCTTAATTGAGCAATTAAGTCGGTTTCGTTTGAAAGCGCCATTGGGGCATTTCCAGCAAATCGAACACTTCTTACGGTATCAACCGTAACTCCGTTTGATGACGCTAATCCCAAAAGGTCTTGGCTATTCATCTTACCTTTCAGTATCGCGGCTTTTTTACTATTAATTACGAATGGCTCTAAGTCAGATTTTATATCTTGCCAAGAAGGTGTTCCTTCAGGAATGATTTGACTCAAACCAGCAATTACATATTTATTGACATAATTAAGCTGAGGATCATTATAAGAATAAACTTTTGGAGAAGCTTGACCTACATCTGCTCCTGATACTTCTGTTGAATTCCCAAACGCCCATTTGATAATATCTCTTGATGATTGTCCACCACCCAATTGACCTAAAGTAAAGTCATTTTCTTTGAAAGCTGACGTTGTTTCAATTGTAACATTTGATTTACTTTGAGCTGCTGCCTTCAAAGAAGCCAAGTCTTTTTTATCTTTCAAAACATCATAAACTTCATCATAAGCTAATTGAGTCGTTTCGTCTGAAGGAAGAATTGGTTGACTCAGGTTCGCTAACTTAACTCTTGTGGTAGTCGTACGATTATCTCTACTCAACAATTCTACCAAGTGAACCCCGTAAGAAGTTCTCACAGAATATAACTCACCAATTTTTCCAGTTACGAAAAGAACATTGTTGTACTCAGGAACAAATTGACCGAAAGCTACACTCTCATATTTTCCTCCTTTTTCCTTACTACCTGGATCTTGACTAAATTTAGTTGCTAAGTCAGCAAATCTCGCCGAACCGTTTTGAATAGCTGTTTTGAAACTATCTATACGAGCAGTTGCATTGATAAATCCTTGAGGGTCTTGAGCAGAGATTAAAATATGACGAGTAGACACTGAATCTGGCATTACAATTCTATCAACCAACTTGGTCAACACATACATTTGCCCTTCGATATATGGCCCAATAACCGTTCCTTTGGCATCGGTTCCAACTCGACTTTGCAGTGTAGTAGGTAAATTTTCAGTTGTCATATAATTTGGATTCATCACTCCAAAATTATTTTCAACAAAAATTGAATCATTTTCAGCATTCCTGAAAGATTCAATACGATCAGCAAGCTGCGTTCTAACTGTGTTAGAATCTGCTTTTGTTGGAGCTACTGCGAAACTGATATACTCTACTTTTCGAGTTTCTTGATCTTGTTTGTATCTGTATTTGTTTTCGTTGTAATAATTTTTAAAATCATCATCAGACAAAGCAACCTCAGAACTTGCAACATTAGCATAAGGAACTTTGACCATCGCCAAATTCATTGAACCATTTACATCTTCATTTACCGCATCACTCATCCAACTCGGCGTGTAAATCGCTGCAGTGGTCATCTTTGCAATTTTATCTTGCAATTTTTGCTTCACTACTTCTCGCTCTTGGTGAGCCCAAAAACGCTTAAACTCAGGAGTCATTGTATTACTCTCAATCTGTTGCTTGTATGCATCCAATGATTGCTTGTCAACCTGTCTTGTCTGTTGATTCATGAATCTTTGAGAAATGACAGGACTCAAATTATTGCCAAACTGCAATTCCATTAACTCACTTTTTGGAACGCCTATTCCAAGATTTTCAGCTTCACTGTTGACCAATTTGCTTTCTATCAAATAGTTCCAAACTTGATTTTTTAATGCATATCCATCAATATTAGAACCTCTATATAAAAAATCTCTAAGGATTCCTTCGGTATTATTGAATTCATTAATATCAATGTTTTGATTACCTACTTTACCGTAAGAACTTGGTTGACCACCAAGAATACTTTTCTCACCAGCCATCATATCCATCAAAATAAATGCAGCTAATGCAAAACCAATTACAGTAATCAGTAACCAGGTGTTCTTTCTTATTCTTCCTATTAATGCCATATTCGGAATTATTAATTAATACAGATTATATAAAATATTGAATTTCAATCAATTACAAAATTGAATATTTTCAAATTAAAATCATTTTAAATTCTATTTTGAAAAATTCGCGCAAAGGTAATGGCTTTAGGCTTTAAAACCAAACAACTCATTTTTGTTACTTTTCTTTGTTGTTTGCAGCGTCTTCCAACGCATTGTAAAAGCTTTCGCCGTATTTTCGAATTAATGGTTCTTTTAAAAATTTATAGACCGGAATCTTAAGTTTGGCTCCAAGTGTACAGGCAGCCTTACAAATCTCCCATCGATCATAATTTAATGCCTCAAAATCAACAACCTCGTTCTTTTTGACCCGAATTGGATAAAGATGACAAGAGATTGGTTTCCTAAAATCCGTCGCGCCAGCCTTCCAAGCGGTTTCAATCCCACACTGCGCAATCCCTCTATCATTTACGGTCATGTATGCGCATTCTTTTCCGTTTATTAAAGTTGTAGTAGGCCCCACTCCTTCCTGAATAACGTACGAACCATCTTTTTTTAATGCTTCCTTACCCGCTTCAGAAAGAAAAGGACTGAGTTTTTCTTGAATTTGTTCAAGAATTTCAGTTTCTCCTTTTTCTAAAGGTGCACCGTAATCGCCTTCCACGCAGCAAGCCCCCTTACAGGCACTCAAATCACAAACGAATTTTTCTTCAAAAATTTCGTCGCTCACCAATTTTCCTTCTATTAAAAACATTTGGTTATAAATGGAAATTTAGTCAAAGTACCAGTTTTTTAGAAACGAAATTCATCCTAAATGTTTCAAAAAACTTGTAGTTTGATCAGACTATTTTTAATCTTCTTTTTGAATCATAGGTTTAAAAATTGATTCTGTCATCTCTTTAGAAATTGCATTTTTAGTAACTTTCAAAAAAGTTTTATTCGCAGTTTCCAAGGTAATGAATTGTTCATCAATTTTATTGATACGTCCAACAATTCCACAACTCATAACGACCTCTTCACCTTTTTTGAGACTTTCCATGAAGTTATCTTGCTCTTTAGCTTTATTTTGTTGTGGTCTTATCATAAAAAAATAAAACACAATCAAGATGGCTACCATTGGCCACATTCCGATGATGGCATCATTAAGGCCAGCTTGTAAAAAAAATTCTAAAATCATAATATATTTATATTCTAAGTTGGTTTAAATAATTGATTTCCAATACTTTAACTCAAAAATTTACTTTTTCTTTACTTCTCCAACTACGTGAACAACCGTAGAATTTGGATAAGTATTGGCCAAAACCGTTACGGGTTTGTCTTGAAATCCTTCCTTTTTTTCTGTGTTGAATTTCACATTGATAACGCCACTTTCTCCAGGACTAATAGGCGATTTTGGCCATTTAGGAATGGTACAACCACAGGTCGAACGTGCATCGTGAATGAGCAAAGGAACTGTTCCCGTATTGGTAAATTTGAATTTATGATTTATAACCGCCCCTTCCTTCACCTGTCCAAAGAAAAAGGTGTCTTTTTCAAAAGTCATTTTGGCTATATTGGTAGTGTCCGTTTCAGCGTTAGCCGTAACTGGGTTTCTGATAATGTCTTTTATTTCACTTCCACCTGTTTGTACTTCTTCCAAACGCTTTTCGTCTGAACCATTATTGGTGCAATTTTGAAATAATATCGACAGAACGATAAATAATAGGAGTTTTCTCATTTAATTCGCGTTATAGTCACAAAAGTAATTTTTCACCACCATCAAGCAAAACATTTGAGAATTTATCTGATAGGTTTTATGGGATCGGGAAAATCGTATCTCGGAAGAAAACTCGCCTACCAGCTGGGGATCAACTTTTTGGACTTGGATGAATACATCGAAAAGAAGTCTCGGAGCACCATTTCCAAGATTTTTGAGAACAAAGGTGAAGCAGCTTTTAGAAGAATAGAAACAGAAGCACTCGTTGATACTTTTGTATTAGAAAATATCATTATTGGCACTGGTGGAGGTACGCCTTGTTATTTTAATAATATTGAAAAAATGAGGGAAAATGGATTGGTAATTTTCATAAATCCTACCTTAGAAATACTAACCAATAGATTAGAAACAGAAAAAGACAAACGTCCATTGCTTCAAAATGAACCTGACCTAAAATCCTTCATCAAGGGGAAATTAGAACAACGCATGCCCGACTATAAAATGGCGCATTTAATCTATGAAATAAATAATGAAGGTGAAAAAGCACTGGATTTGGGCGACTTTTTGAAAGG
>CALHBQ010000547.1 GCA_937930815.1 uncultured Saprospiraceae bacterium
AGGTGTGCACCCAGCACTTTTGGCGATTGGAAGTGAGCGATACATGCCGTTCCGAGAGCGAAAACCAGAAGAGATTTTAACGCAAGCCAATCACCTTTTGGGTAAAAGTCAGAGTACGTTGGCGAAATTCGTCATCATTGCGGCAGAGGGCGACGCAGAGGGTTTGACGACCCATCATATCGACGATTTCTTGAGCCATGTTTTGGAACGAATGGACTTTACCCGCGACTTACATTTTCAAACTAAAACGACGATTGATACACTCGATTATTCAGGTGATGGTTGGAATGCGGGTTCAAAAGTCGTCATGGCTTGTTGTGGACCAAAACTTCGAGCCTTAGGCACTTCGCTTCCTGATAGATTTGATTTGCCAACTGGTTTTTCCAATCCAAGAATTTTCAATAAAGGAATTTTAATTATCAATTCACCTAAGTTTACTGGTGATGAAAGTTACGCAGATGCCACTCGTTTGGCCAAACACTTGGAGCAATTCGATTTGAAAGCATTGCCGCTCATCGTCATAGCTGATGATAGCGAATTCACAGCTGCGGAATTGAATAATTTTCTTTGGGTGACTTTTACGCGTGCGAATCCTTCTCATGATATTCATGGAGTCAAGGCGTTTACCGAGCATAAACATTGGGGCTGCCGTGGTTCGTTGATTATTGATTCACGAATTAAACCGCATCATGCGCCTGTTTTGGAATTGGATTCGGATGTTTCGGCGCGGGTTGATAAGTTGTTTCAGAAGGGTGGGGAGTTGGAGGAGTGGGGGTGATGTTTTTGTTGCCTTGGTTGCCGGGTTGCCGTTGTTGCTAGCGTGGCTTGGTTGTCTGAATCAGGATTTGCAGGATTTTAAAATTTTCAGGATTACCATCAAAAGTAGAATGAAAGTTGCCGAAAACTCTAAACTCAGAAAAAAATTAGTTCAGGAGGAATATTTTGGTTCATCAAATTTTATCCAATCAGTCCAATCTCTTGAAAAATTTCCGGCAGCATCCATGATTCTAAATCGAACTTTATATTTTTTGCTCCTGCACGAGTATCTAAACGCTCCTTGACACATGCCATGGCCTACTTTTATTTTTCCTTCAAAAGATGGGATATATGCCATTTGGGTGAAATTAGATTCAATTTCAATTAATTCTGTAAGGAAGAGAACCTCATTGTTGTTATTGAGTTTGTAATCAAAAATGGCAAAAATTTCAGGTCCGCATCCATAGGCAACAAATTTCTTTTCGACCAATTTAGGTTCCTTTTTAAAATAGGGTTTTGAAGTTTTTTTATTTGAAACCGTCCATTCAAATTCTCGTTTAAAATGACTATTGATACCTGATAATAATGTGTAGTCTTTAAGTTTTGGCGGTAATTCAATATTTAACTTGTATTTCTTCCCAGCCGTTAGTTTAGTTTCTGGTTTGAAAAATAATTGCAAATAGCTTGCTTCCGTTTTACAAACTTCTTCTAAAATCAAATTGATTGATTGCTCTTCATTTTTCAATTGAATAGAATATTCTTTACCTAACGTTTCTAAATATTCAAAATAGGAAAAATCTCCTTGAATCATGATTCTGGAGTTTTCCCAGATCGTATTTTCTGTAGGGAAGATTTGTATTCCACTTGAGCCACAATCAGCTGTGGATGAATAGAAAGTGATGAAAATTAAAAGGAAGGAAAGAATATATTTCATAATGAGCTTTTCTATTATGATGAATATATGTTGGTTTTTGGTGTGATAATTATTTCTTTTTTTTCTGAATCAGGATTTACAAGATTTTAAAATTTTCAGGATAACCATGGAAGGTAGAAAAATTAATTAGGGTAGTTAGAGTGGAAAATTGCCAACTATATTTTCGATGAAATTTGATTAGAACACTAACCAAAATCCTACGAATCCTTTAATCCTGAGAATCCTGATTCAGACAACCAAGTCGCTTCAGCAACCCGGCAACCTCTGGCAACAATGGCAACCCTCCCTCTACTTCTCTATTTCAAACTTATAATAAACCTTTTCAAAAATAGGAATCTCATCCGTGTTTGGTTCAGATTGGTCGAGGATGATTTCGATGTCGATGAGTTCGCCGTAATCTTTATCTGAGCTATCGAAAGTTGCTTTTAAAACACCACCTTCACCTGGTTTGTAGACTCTACCACGTAGATCGTCGATGTTGGTGGTCGTACATTCGCAAGCAGTGATGATGGAGATACTCAAATCCGTATCACCCATATTTTTGAAAGGGTAGGCGAGGGTTCTTTTCTCTCCTTTTTTGACGGTTCCGAGGTCAAATTCTCTTTGCTCGAAATGCATGATGGGAGCGCCTTTCAATTCCTTTGCCCCGTGAAGGGAAGAATATTCGTGAATTTCAACTGCCTTCTTTTGCGTGAAGCAGCCGGTTGAAAGGGTTAATGAGGTGATGAATAGAAGTAAGTATTTTTGCATAATGTTTTTTTTGGATACAGAGATTCACAGAGGAGACACGGAGGTTCACAGAGTGAATTTTATTATTCAAGTTTTAAACGAAAAAATGCCATTCCGTGTTTTCGACGAAATGGCATTTTGCATATCATTTAGAAATTAAATAGAGCAGAGATATAAG
>CALHBQ010000548.1 GCA_937930815.1 uncultured Saprospiraceae bacterium
AAAAAAAGGCGTCCCAAAAGTTAGGACGCCTCGTTTTTACGCTATTTTTTCTGAAAAGTCAGAAGGTATTTATTTTAAAAAAAACAGGCATTTATCTGTAAGTCATACCTAATCGTTGTCCATCAACATATTTGACAACGAACGCTCTTTTGAAAGTGTTTCTCTTTACAATTTTGAGCGCATCTTTTGCTTCATTCAAAGAAAAGAAATCAGCTAATAAAACGCGATATAAACCTTTTTCAGAAATGTACTCTGTATCGTATCGGCCAAGATATTGCAGATTTGCGAACTTTTGCTGGGATGGGTCAAACTGTTTGTCGGCTATCAGTTGTATCTTATAATAAGTGCCTTGATGACGCGGTGCTCGACTACTATATTCCAAATTATCACGTTTGGAAGCACCTTTCGCCACGTAGGTAGATCCAGGATAAGCGTTGAGCTTAGAAGAGGAATTTGCAGTAACAACTTCTGTATTGATATATAGTGTTTCGTTGGCTTCTTTGATATCTCCATAAGAGGTTGTAGGAGCGGTAGTAATAGCCTCGGTCGTCGTTACGTCTGAGGTCATCGGTGCTGTCGTCGTTGGTTCAATATAAGTCGTCGTTGTTTGAGTCTCAATAGAGGAAGGAGAAGTATTGACTCTAACCTTTTCAAGGTCAGTCGTTACTTTTTTCTCTTCCATCACTACTGCGGTGTTTCGTTCAATGGTAATATTTTCGGTTAAGTACTTGCCGTATTTTGTATGGAATTGGACTTCGTTTTGGTCAAATCCATCTTTTCTTGCTTCGATAGCATATTTGCGATCTGGCTCAACTGCAAATCGATATTTACCGTCTTCAAAATATTTATTTTCGATTAAGCGCTTATCACCATTTTCGACGATTTCGTAAAGTGATAAAGTTACATTTTGTAAAGTTGTATTGTCTTGGTCAGCAATTTTTCCCGTAAGGAAGACTTCTTTTTTCTCATCGGCTACTGGAGTCGAAACAGTAGATTCTATGACTTCTTGTTTAGCAACTATGGGTTCTTTTTTTACGACTTCTTCGACAACTTCATTCCATTTTTCGGGAACGGCTTCAACATCTTCAGTTGATGATATTATTTTTGAAGTTTGAGTGATTGCTGATTCAGAAACTACGTCTATTGTTGATGTTTGGTCAGTTGAGGTAACTTTTGATTCAACTGGTTTTGCTTTCTCAGGAATGATATTTCGAGTTGAAGGAATATCGACGTCTGCGATTTCCATGGATTCTTTTACTTCAAATTCAAAAATATCTTCGTGCGTTGTGATGAACTTATTTAAACCAAAAACACGATTGGACGCAAAGAACCCTCGATTGGAATTTGGTGTTTTTGTATAATAATTATCATCGGCAGTACTGTTGTATGGCAGTCCTAAATTCTGAAGGTCTGACCAAATGGATAACTGTCCGGTTGCTTTGAAAATGTCCTGTCCTCCCATCGTCGGTTGACCATTAGAACTGAAATATAGATCGCCATTTTCAATATCATAAAAAGGCGTAATCTCATCTCCTAACGTATTGAGTTTATTTCCTAAATTGACTGGAAAAGTAAAATCAATAGAAGGGCTGTTGAGATCGCGCGAGGTGTACCACAAATCCATTCCACCAATTCCGCCGTCTCTATTCGAAGAAAAGTAAAGTATCTCTTTATCCCCGTCGTGCACCACAAAAGGGTGGGTTGAAGTAGAACCTGGCTTGTTTACATATTCATGCAATTTCTGCGGTGCAGACCAGGAGTTTCCTTGTTTTTTGATGACGTTGATATCGCATCGAGTCGTCAGTCCTCCCCAATTTTCTTTTGATTCACAGATCGTAAAATAGAATCGTTGCCCATCTGGCGAAAGCGAACCATTACAAAAATGGATGTCAGGCATTGGCGGAAATTGTTTGGGTAAAATTGCTTTATCCCAAACACCTTCGTCGTTTCGCATCGTAAAATAGATACGTGCTTTGTTGGACATCGTAGAAGAAAAATAAAGGACTTTTTTGTTGAAAGGGATTGGTGCAAATTCTGTTTCAAGTGAATTGATTTGTTCGCTCAGGTGGTAAATTTCAACCTGATCATTGAGGGGTGCGGAAGTCATTTTGATAGCTTCTTCACAACCTCTGATTTCTGCCTGAACAATTTCGTTCACTGTAGTTTTGTCTTCGCCATTATAGTTGTTGATAAAATAAACGAATTCGCGACTTGCTTCATCAAATTTCTCTGATTGTTTCAAACTACGAGCATATCGCAATCCAGCCAAAGGGAATTTTTTGCGTTCATCTTTGATGTGGCGGTAAGCAGTAGCCGCTTTTTTATAATCACGAGTGATGTAGTAACATTCAGCAGCTTTGGCTATGATATGTTTCTTTTTTGTCTTTTTTCTAAAAGCTGCTTCGTAGTGTTCAGCAGCATCGGTATAGAGTGATTTGAGGAATAGCTCATTAGCCAATTTTTCGTGTTGTCTCCAGCTAATTTTAGATTGAGAAAATACAGAAAAGGAAATAAGTGTGATGAGTAAAACTAGGATATGTTTCATACAATGTTTTTTAGCAATTCGGATATGGGAATAGTGTAAATATTATTGGGATGTGCAAAGAAACAACATATATTTTAATTTTTTATTTGAATTTTACTTGTTTATAGTTAATAAAACCTTTTCAACTACTTGAGGAAAGTACTTATGCTCCATTTTTAATACTTTTTGAGCGATTTCTTCGGGCGTTTCCTTTCCGTTTAGTTTGCAGGCTGCCTTGAAGATATAGCCACCTTCATCATATTTTTCATTGACAAAATGAATCGTCAAACCAGATTCCTTCTCACCTGCCGCTTTTACAGCTTTGTGGACATTCATCCCATACATGCCTTTTCCGCCATATTTGGGTAGTAGGGCAGGGTGGATGTTGATAATTTTATTTGGAAAGGCTTTTATCAAAGAACCAGGTACCAGCCATAGAAAACCAGCCAATGCGATGAGGTCTATTTTTCGCTTTTTTAAAATTTCAACTACTTCTACACTTTCGTAAAAAGAAGCGCGATTTATGAGAAGTGTTTCAATGTCATGACTTGCTGCCATGTCCAAAACTTTAGCGGTCTTTTTATTTGAAATGACTATGTCAACAGAGATGTCGTCGTTAGATTGGAAATGTTCGATGATTTTTTGAGCGTTGCTTCCAGTGCCAGAAGCAAAAATGGCTATTCGTTGCATGTGCGTGTGTGACGTTGAAAGTATAGGTTGGTGTGCGTTTGTTATACAATTTGTAGGGAGGATTCATGAATCCTCCCTACAAATTGAACGGCAAAACATCGGTCGTTATTAAAAAATTATTTTACTCGATGCCAAGTTTGTGTGCGGTAAAGACCTGTCCAATGTTTTCCTCGTACCATTAATGCATCAGGTTTTCCACTTTCAAACCACATGCTACAGCCATAATCTTTACCAGAAGTAGGGTCCATGATATTTCCACCTTTCCAGTAATCTTTGTAAGAAGTCATATTGTCAACGAGAACCATTCCCATCAAAGGTTTATCTTTTTTGTCGCCTTTACATTTATCGCAAACCGTATCTTCTGGCTTTTGTAGCAGTTTTACAATTTTTGCAAAAAACTTACCGTCTTGCTCGTAGATTTCAAGGTGAGATTTTGCTTCTCCAGTGACGTCATCAATGGTTTTCCAAGTACCAGTAGGGGTGGTTTGAGCATTGATGTTTCCTACAAAAGCAAAAACTAATACCAATAGTAAACTCTTAAATTTATTCATTTTTTGAAAATTTATTTTTTTATGAAAAGGTTGGGTAGATATATATCGTTTTAAAGTCGAAAATATTTTAGTAAAGGTTACAAATGTAGGAAGAAGTAGTTTATTTACAGTGAAATAAATTTTGCTTCTACCTTGCTACTCGAAACTCTGCTTGAAGTCCTTCGCCA
>CALHBQ010000549.1 GCA_937930815.1 uncultured Saprospiraceae bacterium
GAGACTTATATGATATTGATTGTCTTGTTTGGGGCAATCATTGCAGCAATTTGGTTTTTACTAACGATGCCCGTTGCGGGTCATTTTGTCCGCTCGTATAGAGCAATTGGCGGTTTCCTTTTAATGTATGTTTTGCTATGGGTTTGGTTGGGAAATGGGGTGCCGTGGTATGGTTTCGCAGGCTTGCCGTTGTTGTTGATAATGGCCGTTTGCCTCTTTCAGAAAAAAGAAGAAATTGGCTGGAAATATTTTTTCAACACAGGTGCGTTTCTCTTTTTATTGCTCAGTGTTTTCAACCGTTTTTCAAATATCGAAAAACAACAAGTCAAAAATGGAGACATCATTTTTAGTTTTTCTTCGACTGCTTTTAGTACTGGACAGGTGAGTGATGAAAAACAAATTTTAGCAAATATCGACAAAGCATTCTCCGACGGTGCAGAAGTTTTGAATAGTGATAAAAACGCAAAAATCTATCGAGTAGGAACATTCATTCATTACTACCTTGAGAATAATCAAAACCGAGTTTTCGAAGATAATCAGTTGGGGCAGTTTGAATCTATCACGGCTTTACTCAATAATCCCAACGATTTTGTCAAAGTGCTGAAAGACAATGGATTCAAGTACATACTCTTCAATCCGAATGATTTGTATTTTGACCAAACACCAGAGCAATCTTTCCGTAAAAAGTTCGAACAGTTTTGGCAAGTTTTGGGTCAATCACCTTTGACGCGTGTCGTTTCTACCAACAATATCGTAGCCGATCCGAATGGTAATTTGCAGTTCCAACAAGCGAATGGACAGCCGGGGCGAGGGCGATATGGTATAAGAGGAAAGGTGGTGCAGTATGGGACGTTGGCTGTGGTGGAGATTCTTTAACTTTTTGTCTGAATCAGGATTTTCAGGATTCACATAATTTTCAGGATTATGTTCATTTCTTTCGCTTAATATTTGAATAGTACTTTTGAGCGGAAGCTATTATTTTGCTCACAAAATTGATTTCAATTAAAGACTTCAATCTAAATCCTGTTCATCTTATAATCCTGGAAATCCTGATTCAGACAATTTGTTCTAACTCAATAATTAATTTCCTTTGAACGATTTTTTCAAAAATATAACCGTAGGAATGTCTGCCCTTAACGAAGGAAGTCAGATAGAAGAAGTGATTGCGAAATTACGGTCTGAGGGATTTGAACATATTGTGGTAGTGGATGATGGGAGTTCGGATGATACTTTTGAAAAAGCAAAACGCGCAGGTGCAGTGGTGATGAAACATCCTATTAATTGTGGCGCAGGAGCGGGTGTACAGACGATTTTGAAATTGGGTAGAAAAGAAAGTTGGAAATACCTTTTGTTGATGGATGCAGATGGCCAACACTACGCAGAGGATGTCGCACAGCTTTATAAGAAGATGGAATCGGAGCAGTTAGATTTGGTAGTCGGTAGCCGTTTTTTGAAGAATGAAAATCGAATTCCAAGAATCAGAAGGTTCTTCAATACTTTAGGAAATTTGTTGACAAATGCTTTTTGTAAGTATAATTTTTCAGATACGCAAAGTGGTTTTCGATTACTCAATCACCGAGCGATCCAGCGAATAGACTTGTTGTCCTCGGGTTTTTCGTTTTGTAGTGAAATGCTTTTTAAAGCGGAAAAAGAAAATTTGAAAATAGGGGAAGAGCCGATAAAAGTTCGATACACAGAGTATTCGATGAGTAAAGGCCAGACCAATTTTATGGCTGGATTTCGGACTGCTTGGCAGTTTATTGAACAACTTTGACTTAGCTGATTAAGTTGACTGGTTTATTAGTTGATTTAGATTAAACGAGTACAGTTTTCAATTGGCACCGTGTACCTTTAACCGTGCACCAATAAAAAAATAATGAATTTACGCTTATTCCAAATCGTCGTCATTCTCATCGCAATTGCGTTTGCATTTGTGTGGGTTCGTAATTTCAGAACGGCGAAGATTAAGATGTTTGAATTGTTGGTGGGGTTATTTTTTGCGATTGCGTTTACCTTATTGGCGATTTTTCCAGATGCGATTTCTAATAATTTAGCGCGCCTGTTAGGCATCAAAAGTAATATTAACGCAGTGATGTTTGGAGGGATTATTTTATCTCTTTGGCTCAACTTTCGGCTGTGGATGCTCATTCGTCATCAAGATCGTCGAATCACCAATTTGAATTCAAAAATTGCCATTAAGCAATTGGAAGAAGATAACTCATAAAATGAAGATTCTATTCATTTTAGAACATTACTACCCATATGTTGGTGGGGCAGAACAACTCTTCAAATCAGTAGCAGAGGGGCTTGTCGCTAAAGGTCATGAAGTGCGCATTTTAACCACTTTGTACGACAAAAATCTACCTCAAAGAGAATCTATAAATCAAGTTGAAGTTCATCGAATCAATTGCGTCAATCGTTTTCTATTCACGGTTTTGGCGATACCAACTGCGGTGAAAATGGCGGGACAAACTGACCTCATTTTTACAACTTCCTACACGGCTGCTTTTCCTTCTTGGGTAGCAGGTGTTTTTCGTAGAAAAAAGCGGGTAATTGTTTTTCATGAAGTATGGAATCAACTGTGGTGGGAGTTGCCTTATCTTTCTTTTTTTCAAAGATTGACTTACTATTTATTTGAGTGGTTTATTTTGAAATTGAGTTTTGATCAATTCATCGCTGTTTCTGATTTTACTAAAAAATGTTTAGTTGAAAATGGCGTAAAAGAAGAAAAAGTAACTCGCATTTACAACGGATTAGAAGTTACAGATTTTGAAGGTTTTGTTCATCAAAAACCAAAGCAGTTTACTGCTATTTATTTAGGTCGATTGGGCGTGAGTAAAGGTTTGGATTTATTGATTTCTGCTGCTGCGAAATTTGCAAAAAAACATCCTGAAACACTTTTCAAATTTGTACTTCCAACCGTTCCTGAAAATTTTCTAAATAGAATAAAAAAGGAAATTGAAAACGAAGGTTTGACTAATAAGAATTTATTGATTTTACACGAGCTAACGCGCCAAGAATTATTCAATGAAATAGTCAAATCGACCTGTGTGGTAGTGCCATCTTATAGCGAAGGTTTTGGCTTCGTAGCAGCAGAGGCAATTGCTTTGAAAATGCCATTAATTTCATCACAAAAAGGAGCATTGGAAGAGGTGGTGAGTGGTCAGTTTATAGCAATAGAAGAACACTCGTCGGAAGGACTTTTTAATGCTTTAGAAAAAGCAAAAATTGAAGATTGGCAAGTAGAGAAAGTAAAGAATTTTCCTTTTAAAGAAACAATAAAACAGTATCTTGAATTAATAGAGAATATTAATAGTTAATTGATTATCAATTGATTAGGTTGTTTTTTTTGCCGATTGCCGATTGCCAATTGCCGATTGTCTCACGAATAAATTCGTGGGCTGCTATCGTACTGAAATCCGTTCATAATCCGATTCAGGAAATCCATTCTCCAAAACATTATTCAATAATTCCATGCCGGTAAATAGAGAATCATGCTTCGGAATCGTATCCATTTTTGACATCAAAATTGGACTCTCTATTTGAAAAGAAAGCGGGTAATTTTTCGGACTCTTGAGATGATTTAAAAGATTTTTTTTATCTACTTTTTGAAGCAATTCAGAACCAGCAGCGCCGCTATTCAAAAACTCATAAAATTGTAATGCAACAATCACTTCTCCGGGGTGATATGCGTCCTGAAAAAAGCGATCATCCAATCCTAAATCATCTGGTTTTCGCAGGCGAAACATCGGGTAACCAGCATCAATAATTTGTTCCTGTAGTTTTACAAATTGTTCCCAATAAACCACAAATTCGTTATTAGTAAAACAATGGTCTAAAAAGTGTTTAGAATAGGGTGCCATGTAAATGATGACTTCAATATCCATAGCTTTCATGTCAGCAAATGCTTTTAATAGTCGAGGCGTTTTTGTAGTGTCAATTTCCCACTCACCAGAGAAGGGCGGAATGTGTTTATCAAATGCAGCAATTGCATTTCTGTCATCAGTAAAAATAGGGTCTTTTCTAAATTCGGAAGTCCGTTTCACCATGTGAAAGCTACCATCTTTTCGGTAACCATTTCCAAGTTGACCGAAGTATCCAAAACCAATTTCTGGACTCCCTTTTGGAATTCTATTTTCACCAAAAAAAGTATATTTAAAAAAGTTCTGAAGAGCATGCATGTGCGCATTCAAATCATACGCTCTGTCCGAAAAACCGTATTTGAAATTTTTAGAAAAATCTAACCAATTATTTTTCTTCGGCACTCCACCGTCGAGTCCGAAAATTACCATTTTGGGACGATGTAAATCTCCTTCCTTCATGAGGTTTACAACATGCTCAATGTCATCAATATTATTCACTAAATGCCCACAATTATAAAACTTATCTTCCATGGGATGAAACATGAAATCCCTGAAATTCAAAACAATGGATTGCCCCAAAGTAATGATCTCAGGCTTTTGCCGATTCATCATTTCCAGCTTATAAGCATTGAGGTTGTTGTTGAGTAATTGGCGATAATAATAGATTTCGTTTTCGGACGAAAGTTGTTTGTCAATTACCTTTTTGAAGGGAACGGTTTCTCCGGTTTTGTACACCTGAAATTCTGCCCATCCTAAAATGAGAAGAAAAGGGCTTAGAAAAAGAAGGAATTTTAAGTAAATGGAATTCAAGTGAGATTGTTTTTCTGTAATCTTACGATTCTTATTGCTGTTAGTTTTAAAATTAGAACATGATAGGACTATTTTCGTACAATTTATAAAATGTCATAAAATCCGATTCTGATTGCAAACGCCAACTACATCTTTTTCGAAATTTACAGACCTGTCTTGGCGCATCTTTGTGCGCAATATCCGAGCAGCACATCGCAAGTCTATTTTGGGTATGGTTTGGGTGGTTATTCCACCTCTGGTAAATGCTGCCGTTTGGGTTTTATTAAACGCAAATGGAGTCATTCAATTTGACGGAATGGAAGGGGTTTCTTATGCAATTTTTGCACTTTCTGGCATTCTGTTTTGGCAGATGTTTTTAGATGCATTGCAAATTCCATTTAACACCATGATGACTTTCGAACCAATCATCAAAAGCCTTTATTTTGAAAGGTCTTCAATTTTGGGTGCCACTAGTTTAGAGATTATTTTTAACGCAGCCATCCGCTTTTTGATATTAATTTTTGGACTGTTGTTTTATGAAATTTCTTTTGGAATTGGAAGCCTACTTTTTGTCATTCCTGTATTGGTTTTACTACTACTTGGATTTGGGATCAGCTTGTGGCTTTTGCCATTGTTTTTACTTTACAAAGATGTCAATAGACTACTTGGTTTTGCTACACAGTTTGCCTTTTTTTTGACCCCGATAGTTTACCAATTGCCCGATTCAAATACTTGGTTTGGAAAAATTGCCTATTGGAATCCAGTGACTCCTCCGTTATTGGCTGCAAGGGATTTGGTGCTGTTAGGGCAAACTGAACATTGGATCGGGGTAGGAATAGTATTTTTAATAACCTTGATTTTAGTGATCTCGGGTTGGCGTCTATTCAGAGTCACTTGCGAACGAATTATAGAAAGAATATGAGTAAAGTTCTTTTACAAATTGAGGGGGTATCTAAAAAGCTGTGTAAGAATTTGCAGCTATCACTTCGGTATGGACTAAAAGATATTGGTGCTCAGATGTTTGGGCTTCAGATGTCCCAAGATTTGCGTAAAGAAGAATTTTGGGCATTAAAAGATGTTTCTTTCGATTTGAAACAAGGGGAATGCATGGCACTTTTGGGTCAAAATGGGGCAGGGAAGTCCACTCTGCTACGCCTCATTTCTGGGATAATGAAACCTGATGCAGGCGATATCAAATTGTATGGTTCTGCTAAAGGCATTGTTTCTCTCGGAGCGGGTTTCGATCAATTTCTAACAGGTAGAGAGAATGTCTATGTCAATGGAGCGCTACTCGGCTTTTCCACCAAAGAAATTGATGCTATTTATAATGACATCGTCAATTTTGCTGAGACCGAAGAATTCATGAATACGCCAGTCAAATATTATAGCTCTGGTATGACGGTACGATTAGGTTATGCGATTGCGGCTCAAGTCAAACCAGATATTCTGATTGTTGATGAAGTCTTGGCTGTTGGCGATGAAGCTTTCAAAGAGAAATGTTTGAATCGCATAAAAGAACATCTCAAAATTGGAGCGGTCATTATCGTTGCTCATCAATTAAATTTATTAAAAAGAGTTGCCAATCGTTGCCTTATTTTAGAAAAAGGGAAAGTCATTGAGGAGTTGTCAGATGTTGAAGCTGGTATCGAACAATTTCGAAAACGAATGCATGGGTAATAGTCTTTATTTTGATTTTTTTTGCCTTAATTATCGAAAAAATAAGCATCGATTGCTTTATAACTCATTTTTGAATAAAGACTAATTTATAGGCAAAGTAGCTCCAATCTTTTTAATAATTCCCTTGCGGTTTTTTCCCAATCAAATTTTTCTGCCTGTTCCAAGCCCAATTTTATTTTCTGTTTCCTTAAATCGGGATTTGTGGCGAGTGCATTCATTTTAGCAAAGAGTTCTCTTTCGTTTCCATTTTCAAAATAAGATGCTGCCTTCCCTCCGACTTCAGGTAAACTTGAAATATTGGTCGTGATGACTGGCGTTTCACAACACATTGCTTCTAAAACTGGTAATCCAAATCCTTCATATAATGAAGGGTAAATAAATTGTTCGGCCATAGCATACAAAACTGGCATATCTTCTCTATCTACATAGCCGGGTAGATGAATTTCTTCTTTAAAAGGAGAAATTTCGATGGCTTTCATTGATTCTTCATAATGCCATCCTTTTTTTCCTACTATCACCAATTGATGTTCAAATCCTTCTTTTTTGAAAAGATTGAATGCCTTGATAAGCACTGGTAGATTTTTTCGAGGTTCAATGGTTCCTATGAATAGCAAATACGGAGAAGAGATTTTATATTTTTTTAAAATTTCAGAATTAATTTTCTTTTTAAAAAATGGATCTTTTCCAGGAATGACTTCACTTATTTTTTCTTTTGTAAAAGGGAAATACTCCAAAACATCTTTTGTGGTATAATGGGAATTGGTTAGCACCAAATCTGCTTTTTTCAAAATGGAAGGAAGAAATATTTTTTGAAGCAACTGACTATGCCAACGGTGCATTTTAGGAAAAAGCAATGGAGTTAGGTCATGAATGATAGTGACCCGTTTGATTTTGTTTGGAAGATTGAAAGGTCCAAAATGTCCGGGTTCAATGACAATGTCTGGATTGAGTTTTCTGACTATTTTAGGGAGTTGATAAAAGAATCTATATGCTTGAGCCCCTGAAAAGGATGGAAATGGCACAGCTATTTGACGAATGTTTTTAATGGGTTCTTCCTGTTTTTGTCGCAAGATTATTATCTCTTGCTCAGGATTTATACGATCCAATGCCTTTACCAATTGATGCAGGTAATAATGCACGCCAGCGTACTGGCCATCCAATGCATCTCCTAAGATAATTATCTTTATTCTCGGCATAGTGTTTGAAACTAATAAAACTACCACGAGTTACTAAAAAATACAATAATCTTTAAGGTAATAACCACTTTATTTGGTTGAATTTGAAAGATTAAAATTGGGCTAATAAATGATTATTCAAAATTGTTGTTTTGCCTATCAAAAATCAGTGAGATTAAACCTTTTTAAGGTTGTCAAAGAATGCTAATCTCATATTTTTTTATTGTATTTTCTTCAATACGCAATTATAATTTTCCCGAAATTGGTATAGGTACTTTTCAACTTGCAACGTCTCGATCGTTCAAAAATGAGACTTGATAGTAGTTTTCAATTCGTAAAATACCTGATTAAGGGTATTTGGCGCGTTGATGATAAGTCTATCTTTGCAGGAGTGTTTTTACTGAAAAGGTGAAAACAGTTTTTCCCTATCCCGATAACGTAAAGTTCTAAACTAAGATTAATTTTAAGATAATCGCGATCAAGAAATATATTTTTTAATAACCGAAGCACACTATTAGCAAATTATAATCTTTGTGAAAAAAACGGATCTTACACATAAGTGATCAATTAGGCCTGCGCTGGTACGACCAGTGTGTTGGCCTATTTTATTTTACAGAGAAAGTTAGAAAATAACAGTTTTGATAAAAGAAACTGGCTCCAATCCGAATAAGAAAAAGTTGGAATCAGATTGTTTTTATACATACATCTTTAACAAATTAAATTCTTTAACCAAATTCTTTAATCTCATGAAAAAAGATTTTTTAA
>CALHBQ010000550.1 GCA_937930815.1 uncultured Saprospiraceae bacterium
CTGCGTTTTTATTACCCAAAGGAATATCAATCGGTTCGTCGGTCAATGCGTCGAATAATTGCAGCTCAGCCGTTCCATTCATATCTTTTTCCGTAAGGTTAGAAACCTTGGCGGTGAATTCAATTTTATCACCTTCGCGGAAAAAACGAGGTGGGTTTGGTACGACCATCAACTCCTTTTGCGTCTGTACCATTTTCTCCGTTATCGAAGTTTGCAAATCAGGTGTATGTGCAAAACCGAGGAATTTCCATTTCGTCAATGCCTCGTTCATGGTGAATTTTATCATCACATCACCTTCTGCATTCGTCATCAAATTCGGAAAGAAGAAAACGGTCTCATTCAAATTGGTTCTAACAGGAACATCCTTTAAATCTTCCTTTACTTGCTCATTAGTATCTTCATCAGATACTCCAGCGGTATTTGCGGCAATCGCTCCTATGTTTCGTGTTGGTAGGTTTTTCTTTTCATCTGCATTTGATCGCATCGCAGCTTTACCTCTGCGTGGTGCAGACGGTGCGGACATTTCAGCGGATTCCATCATTACAGCGCTATCCATGCTGTAATTAATAGGGTATCTCTGTGAACCAAAACTCCAATTAAACCAATTCAAATATCTATAGCTTCGAGACTTTAAATTAACTGGTTGGTGATGCCAATGTTGTTGCCATAATTGACCATTAGCAGCTGAAAAATTATCAGCATTCCAATAGAAGCGATTGTTGTATTTTGGGAAAGGATTGAAATTCCAATTGTTGGGAGCGAATGCATCGAGTGATGCATCATACATCGCTGCCACGAATTCTGCTCCTACCTTTTCCTTTTTATTACCAGTAATTTTTACGACCCATTCTTCCTCATCACCTGGGCGCAGTTTATCTCTGAAAGTCGCGTATTCGATTTTTAAATCTTTGTTGCTCCACGGTACTTGGATTTGTTGACGCTCTTGGTAGTACCGATTATTTTTTACAGCAAAGGTTTGGGAACCTAAACCACCTCTGTCTTGCTCCGTTATTTCATGCGTTATTTTACGATCCGTTTTTACGTTGATCCAACCTTCTCGTAATTTGGTCGTGCGATTGGACATTCTACCGTAAAGACATAATTCATCAGTCGAAGTTGAGTAATGGATTGAGCTTTTTTGTCCCGGTTCTTTTTTGTCTGTATCAGCTGTCGTGTACAAAACCATCGGAACTGGTGGTCGTTTTGCTCCATCTTTATAAGCAGTAAAATTAGCGTTCAATTCAATTGGAACGCCATATTTGTCTTGACTGGTTATGACGATTTTATAAGCACCCGGAGAGAGTTTGCCTGTGTTTAATTCTACTTTTGTTTCTCCTTCAAGACTCACTTTTTTGGTGATAACAGCAGGGCCTGGTTTCCACCCTAAGACCTCATCTTCGTTTGCGTAAGCAAATTGAGGGTAGTCTTTTTTGAACTCCGATTCACTAATTAATTGTCGATCTGGTTTTGTCCAATATCTTTTATTGAAAATCGTATTTGGTACATTGAGTTTGAAAATTTGAATATCTGCTTCTGCTTTTTGAGGAGCACCGTTCAGGTTATTTGCAGTTAACGTAATCTCATTTTTCTCACTCAAATTGACTTTGTCTTTAACGCCGAACTTTAGGTCAAGTGCTACATAACCTGCATTCACATAAGTATTCCCAGAGCGGGTTTCGCCTGTGATGTCAACGACATCAGCGTACACTTTATAAGTAAATTGTGGTTTTGTTTCTTTTGAAATCGAGCGGTCAGGAATGGCTTCAAATTTCACTTCAAATTTTCCATTTTCGTCTGTTTTGGTTGTGCCGTTAGTGATTTCCATTTTACTGCTTCTCCACGGGTTGTACCAACCCCAACGCCACCAACTCCAGTATGGGAAATGTGCTTCTCTCACCACTCGGTAAGTTACTTTGGCGCCATCTATATTATTACCTGCGTATGCTTTGGCGTTTCCTTTTATAGATACCTGATCTCCCAATTTGTAGCTGTCCTCCACTTTGTCAAAATCAACCGAAAACTTAGGTCGCTTGTACTCTTCAACACTGAAGTTATGTCTCGATTGATTCATCGAAATTAGCGTCATGTTTCCTAACAAGCCACTGGTCGGTGCGACGAAAGTGCCGTTGGCAGTTCCGTATTCATTGGTTGTCAACTTCAACTCGCCTACATCTTGATAATTCACATCTTTTAGGCTGACGGTGATTGGGTGGTTTTTTAAAATTGTTGGCATTCTATCGGAGTCATAGTCTACTGCCAATATTTTAAAATAAATCGTTTGTCCAGGGCGATAAATCGCTCTGTCAAGGAAAAAATGTGCTTGTTGTCTTCCAGCGTTTCGACGATTGTTTGGGTAATTTCCATAGTAATTTTTAGAATAAAGCGTTTCTTCTCCTTTCGAAAATTTGACACTGAAAGACCCTTTTTTACCAAAGTTCGGTTTGATTAAACCTTCTTTATTACTAGAAAAAGAAGCTATCTTTTTTTGAGTCTCTTTTTGGCGACTGTAGTCATTTTCGTAAAAATCAGCTGTGACGCCTTCCGTCGGTTGACCTGTTTTTCTATGAATGGTTACAAACTGAATTTTACCTAATTCGTCTCCAGTTGTTTGGACATAAGCCAAATTTGATACTTGAAATTGATTGGTAAACACACCGCCACTTTTGTCTGAGAACTCAGCATTGTCCGCGGTCATCAGCATATATTGACCATGGTCTAAGGCTTGTATCGGAAACTCAATAGTGTGTAGTCTGAAGTCGCCGTCATCTGGAAGTGTTTTGTTCCATTTGTTTAAAATAGGTAGGTTGTTTAAAAATGAAACCTTCTCGTCCCAATTTAATTTTTCAATTTTATTCAGATTTTTTTCTGATAATTTGAGTAATTTAAAATGGCAATCAGTGAAGTTTCGGTATTCCATATAACCCAAAAGTGGCTTGTTGGGTAAATACACTTTTTCGACCTGAACATTTAATTTTTTTCGTTTAATATTTGCTTTCAAGGAATTACACATGTCTGCGCCGATCGTATTGGGATGTTTTTGAATCGCTTGTTCGCAGATTTCAAAAGCTGTTTTGTAATTCCATTTTCCACTGATTTTCTCTTGTGTTTTATCACTTTTTTGCCAATGTGGGTTAGGTCTAAAGCTATTGCTTTTACTAAAATAGTATTGCGCCAATTGATGAGCAACCTCTGCTGAGGTTGAATTCGATTCATACTTTTTCCAAAGGTCACGAAGTGCTTTTTCGTACAAATCACCTTTGATGTCTAAAATTGAATTTTGATGTACGAACTCCAAACGATGACGATCAGCGTCAATCAAAGCAGATTTATTTCCACTTTTTAAATGAAATTTTACCAACTCCTGAAAGAACTGTAAAGCGGCAAATTTTCGAGAATCAGATTCTTCTGCGCTCAAAGGAGTTTTTGCAAATTGGGACGCTTCCGCAAAAGAATTTTCATCATCCAAATAAAATTTATTGGCTGGTTGATCGAGGTATCTTCTGTCATTTATAAAAAAACGAATGGCGCGATGCGTCAAGAAATCATAAACCGTTGGACGGATATTGGAATCATTGGCTTGTTTGCCATTGGTAATATCATCGAGGTTTTTGATAGCGACATTACGAGTCGTCGTTGCGACTGATTTTCTATAATGGTCATCTGCATTTTTTAGTATTTGTTCCAGTGACCATGTCCTAATATCTTGATTGTCAAACTCTAAAGTTTCCGTTCGATTTTGAAATTGGTAGGCATTATTATCTGCATATCTGGAGTACATTTCGCCAAGCATGGAATGCAAAATTTCTTTTGCTGGCGTTTGTGCAGATTTGACTTCTGCCTCCACTTTATTGAGTGCATTCACAAAGCCATCTTCTTCCAGTTGGCTTTCGTACTTGCCTCGATAGACAATCGTTTTGATGATTTGAGAAGGATTATTTTCTCTTTTTGCTCTAGCATACAATTTCTCAACTTCTTTCAAGGCAGATTGAGGTAAGCCACGTTGTTCGAGGCTATCAATGGTTTTCCATTCTTTTTCAAAATCTCCAATAGGGAAGTCGTTCATTGTTGGCGTTTGCTGTGATTTAAATGCAAATAGTAAAATGGTCAAAAGACCGATGTTCATCAGTAGGGCAGGAAATTGTGATTTTTTCATAATAAGTACAGTTAGGAAGTTTGCTGCAATTGCATACTTGTTTTCAAAATAGGGTTTTGGTTTTAAGATAATTCACGGTTCAAAGTACTCGGTACATTCCGTGAAATTAATTCTTTCAAATTAAATCTAATGCATCATGTAAACGAGTTGACTCGCAAAATTAGCATAAATACATGCAGTTAGATGCCCTTCCGACGAAATTGGGTTGTGGATAGAAGTTAAGATTTTGGTAAAATGGGGAGGGAGGCTCGGCGTTTGTGCTTTTTGGTAATTCTTCTTGGTGCTTCGTTTTTGTACTTCTCGGCTTCGCTCGAAGTACGGATTGGGGTGGTTCTGATGATTAGGATTTTGCACTAACCGCCGTTCGAGCGCAGCCGAGAACAGAAACGTGGAAAACTGAACTGATTTTTTCTTTGCTTATGTGCTTCTCGGCTTCGTGTCATTGGACACATAGTTAGAGATTAAATTTGGACAATAAGTTGTATCTTAGTTCTTTGATATTGTTGCAAAAAATAAAAAAATGGGAAAAGCTATACCTTATGCCTATCGTGAGAAGATAGTAGCTCGTCGCAAAGA
>CALHBQ010000551.1 GCA_937930815.1 uncultured Saprospiraceae bacterium
TTTTCAAAATCTCCTTTTATTTTGTCTAATTCCCGCATGAATTCTACCGACCTAAATAAGCCATCAAAGTGTATTTCAATTTGATTTTTATATTCTTTTGGTTTGAAATAATTACAGGTTTGTGCAAGGTTTTGAATGCCGTATGAGTTGTTTTTGTATTCTTCTTTTAAGATGGTAATGACGCCATCGATTCTTTTAAACTTAAATTTCTTTCGTTTGAAATAGCCTTCTACTTCTGCAATGAATTTGGCATATTCTTCTTCTGCAAAGAAGGAAGCCCATTCGGGCACGCCCTCTTTTTTACTGGATTTTTTGAAGAATGAAAACATGGGTGTGTTTTTTATTAACTCAAATCTGGAGATTTGCATAATTATGGCATCGGTTCGGAGAACCTTTCCAGCAATCATTTTTTATAAAAAAAAGTGATTGCTCGTGCAGGTCTCCGACCTGTCACGACTCACTTCAAATCTTCAGATTTGCGTAACTCATGATTTGTGAACGTGAATATAACCAACATTATTTATCGGTTCAATAATTGTGATTTCTAAAAGTCCATTTTCCGATAAATAATTTGATGCACTGCTGTACAGATAATGTTCAGGTAATCCAACAATACCTGCTTCAACTGGATTCAGGTGAATGTAATTCAATTTTTGCTGGATGAACTCAGGGCTAAATAAAACTTTCGGGTGATTATCAGATTGCCAAAGTGAAAATTCTTTTTTACCAGAAGAAATTTTTGCGTAATGTTTAAGTAATCTTTCCATCCATTCCTTTCTACTTTCTTTACCTGAGTTTCGAATTTCGTTGATGATGTTTCGTGCTGTAAATTTTTTAAAATCACGGAGAATATCAGACATTTGGTTGGGTTCAGTTGCACTTGCCATTAGGTGAAGATGGTTACTCATTATAACAAAAGCATAAACAACTAATCCCTTATTTTCAATGCAATATTTTAAGCTTTCGATAAGAATGTCTTTGTATTCTTTTCGTGTAAAAACATCGATCCACCCAACTGTTGTTAGTGTTAAAAAGTATGAATCGTTTTGATTGTGGATTTTGTAGCGAGTACTCATAGTTTTGTGTTTTTTGAAATAGTAGTTTCTTTTTTGACTCAAATCAGGAGATTTGCCGAGCTATGGCATCGGTTCGGAGAACCTCGCCAGCAATCATTTTTTTTATAAAAAAGTGATTGCTCGTGCAGGTCTCTGACCTGTCACGAAAATAAATCAAAACTTCAGATTTGTGAAATGATAGCTTGGATTTAATTTTTAATTTTGACTCAAATCAGGAGATTTGCCGAGTTATGGCATCGGTTCGGAGAACCTCGCCAGCAATCATTTTTTTTATAAAAAAGTGATTGCTCGTGCAGGTCTCTGACCTGTCACGAATTTAGTCAAATCTCCAGATTTGCGTAATTATTTAAACTCCTCCTTCAAAAACCTCCCCGTATGACTCCCTTTAGTCTTCGCCACTTTCTCCGGCGTTCCCTGCACCACAATTTTACCACCACCTGAACCACCTTCTGGCCCAATATCCACAATGTAATCTGCCACTTTTATTACATCCATGCTGTGCTCAATGACGACGATGGTATTACCTTTGTCCACCAATTTTTGGAGGACATTGAGTAGTTGCTGGATATCTGCAAAATGTAAACCCGTCGTTGGTTCATCTAAAATATAGATGGTGTTTCCAGTGTCTCTTTTTGATAATTCTTCTGAAAGTTTGACCCGTTGCGCTTCTCCTCCAGAGAGGGTAGTGGCCTGTTGGCCGAGGGTGATGTAGCCGAGACCGACACTCTTTAATGTTTTGAGTCTTCTGTAAATATTTGGAACTGGTTCGAAGAAATCAACGGCTTCTTCCACGGTCATGGCGAGCACGTCTCCGATGGATTTCCCTTTGTACATGATTTCCAAAGTCTCGCGATTGTAGCGTTTACCGAAACAAGTTTCGCACTCCACGTGTACGTCGGGAAGGAAGTTCATTTCGATGGTTCGCATGCCGCTACCTTCGCAAACTTCGCAGCGACCACCTTTTACATTAAAACTAAAACGTCCTGGTTTGTAGCCTCTGATTTTTGACTCTGGCAACATCGTAAATAGCTTACGAATATTCGTAAACATCCCAGTATAAGTCGCTGGGTTCGAACGTGGGGTACGGCCAATTGGCGATTGATCAATTTCAATTACTTTGTCCACATTGTCGATGCCATCCAGTTTGTCATATTCCAACGGACGTTTCAAACTTTTATGAAAATACGCTCTCAAAATAGGGTAGAGCGTTTCGTTTATTAAAGTCGATTTTCCACTGCCGCTCACACCCGTCACACAGGTGAAAGTTCCGAGTGGAATTTTCAAAGTGACATTCTTGAGGTTGTTTCCTTTAGCACCTTTTAAAACCAATTCTTTGCCGTTTCCTTTACGTCGTTCTTTAGGAACTTCGATTCTTTTTCTGTCGGAAAGGTAGAGGGAAGTCAAGGTGTCTTTATCGAGGAATGTTTCGGGTTTCCCGGCAGCGACCAATTCGCCACCATGCTTTCCGGCACCGGGGCCAAGGTCGATTAAATAATCACTTGCCATCATGATATCTTTGTCATGTTCGACGACCAAAACGGTGTTGCCAATGTCTGCCAATTCGCGTAAAGCTTCAATCAATCGTTGGTTGTCGCGTTGGTGCAAACCAATACTCGGCTCATCCAAAATATAAGTGATACCCGTCAACTGCGAACCGATTTGAGTGGCCAAACGAATCCGTTGTGCTTCTCCTCCCGATAGCGTTCGAGCAGGGCGATTGAGGGACAAATAATCCAAACCAACGTGCAATAAAAACTTGACTCGGAGGCGAATTTCTTTGATGACTTCTTTGGCGATGGTATTTTGTCTTTCGCTCAAATGTTTCTCCACACCGTCGAACCAATCGTACAAATTATTCAAATCCAACTCGGCGAGTTCAGAGATGTTTTTATCATGAATTTTATAATGAAGGGATTCGATTTTGAGGCGTCCGCCGTTGCAGGTTGGGCAAGTGTCAATTTTTAAAAACTCCTCTGCCCATTGTCTTATTTTTTCGGAAGTCGTTTCTTTATACCATTTGACGAGCATGTTCAAAAGACCATTTTCCCATAAGTTGAAAACGTGGTCGCTGGCCATGCTTTTCATCCATACTTGGTTGCCGGGTGCACTTGAACCACCGTGTAAAATGATTTGCAATGCTTCTTCTGGAATATCTTTTATGGGTGTTGAAAAAGTGAATTTGAACTGTTTGGCCATGGCTCTCAATTGCTTGAAAGTCCAGTTGTCTCGCACTTCGCCGAAAGGCACAATTCCTTGATCGTTGATGGATTTCGTATTGTCAGGAATCACCTTGTCCATGTCGATTTGGTTGACAAAACCGAGACCTGTGCAACCTTTGCAAGAACCATATGGCGAGTTAAACGAAAAGGTATTTGGAGAAGGTTCTTCGTAGGAAAGTCCCGTTTCGGGATCCATCAAAGTTTTGGAATATCCTTGAATGGTTCCGCTGTCCACATCCTGAATCATGATGAGTCCGTTCCCCATTTTCAACGCCAAAGTCATCGAATCACGCAGGCGATCGCGACGGTCTTTCGACATTTTGATCCTATCAATCACGACCTCGATGTCGTGAATTTTGTATCGGTCGAGTTGGATGCCTGGTTTCAAATCTATCACCACGTTATCGACGCGCATTTTGGTGTAACCCTGTTTTCTGATTTGCTCAAACAGTTCACGGTAATGTCCTTTTCGACCACGAATGACGGGCGCGAGAATCAGTATTTTTTTATTAGAAAAATTATCAAAAATGTGGTCTATCATCTGGTCCTCGGTGTAGCGAACCATCTTTTTTCCCGTTTTGTAAGAGAAGGCTTCTCCTGCCCGCGCAAACAACAAACGCATAAAATCATAGACCTCCGTAATCGTTCCCACAGTCGAACGCGGA
>CALHBQ010000552.1 GCA_937930815.1 uncultured Saprospiraceae bacterium
AAAAATGTTGTAGAGCGGTTGATTGCTACTTTTTTGCCAATTGAGGCAAAAAATTTAAGGATAGCCTTAGCTATCGTTCAATTTTTTAACGAAAAGTGGTGAAAAAAGAGTGATTAAACGCATACAAGATATTTTGGAATAAAGTCTATTAACCTCGGCAAGAGTATAAACAAAAAATGGCTAAAAAAACCACGGCAAGGGGACCTTCCACTTGGGGCACTTTGGGGGCAGAAATGCTTTTCAATAACCTACTTTTCGTCCTGTTTCTTAGTTTTTTAGGAATTGTTTATATCGCAAATGCGCACTTCGCAGAGAGTAAAGTGCGTCGCATTCAATCTTTGCAAAAAGAGGTGAAACTGTTGCGTTGGGAATACATGTCACTCAAATCAGAGAATATGTACGATAGCAAACTTTCGGAAGTCAAAAAACTTGCGAATCAAAAAGGATTGAAGTTGCGAAAGCCTAAAAGAATTGGAACTAAGTAATTTAGTTATAATATTTTGTAAAATGCTGATTATCAATAAGTTGAATCACTATGGATGTTAAAAATGAAGTGCTCAAAAGAGCCTACATGGTTTTGGCATTGCTCGTGGTTTTATCACTTGGTATTTTTACGAAAACGGCTCAAATTTCTGTAATACAGGGGCCAGAATGGAGGAGTTTGGGAGATAGCTTGTATATAGATATGCGGCCTGTAGATGCCCAGCGAGGCAATATTTTAGCAAACGATGGAAGCCTTTTGGCGACCTCGTTACCGTTCTTTGAAATTCGGATGGATTTAAATTCTTCCGGCATGTCAGACAAAGATTTTGAGGAGAATGTCGATTCTTTAGGATTTTGTTTAGCAACCTATGTCAATAATAGTTACACAATAGGTGGAATGCAGCAAATGCTCAGAAATGAACGTGCAAAAGGAACGCGTTACCTTTTAATAAAAAAGAAGGCAACCCTTTCTGAAACAGAACGAATTAGAAAATTTCCACTTTTTAATCTTGGTCAATATCGAGGAGGGTTGATTGTCAAACGCAAAAGCGAACGAAAAAGACCATTTAAAATATTGGCGCATCGTACCATCGGGTACATTCGAGAGGGTTCGCAACCAGTTGGGTTAGAAGGCTCTTTTGACGAAGTACTTTCTGGAAAAGAAGGAAGGCAAGCCATGTATCGAGTAGGATTGGACACTTGGATGCCATTGGATGACCTGACAGAAATTGAGCCGCATGATGGAAAAGACGTCGTCACAACTGTCGATGTCGATTTGCAAGACATTGTCGAAACTGCCTTGATCAGAGGCGTGAGACATCATAAAGCAAAACATGGAAGCGCTGTTTTGATGGAAGTGAAAACGGGCGCAATCAAAGCAATTGCAAATATTGGTGAGTCCAAAGATGGTTATTGGGAAACCTACAATTATGCTGTTGGATCTGCAACAGAACCGGGTTCTACTTTTAAATTGGCTTCCATAATGGCTTTGTTGGAAGATGGTTATGTGAACCTAAATGATACCATCAATTTGGAGCAAGGTGTGACCACTTTTTATGAAGAAGAAATGAAAGATGCTTCTTTTCATCAGTTGGATACGACGACCGTTAGAAAGGCTTTTGAGATTTCTTCGAATGTTGGAATCGCAAAATTGATTCAGTTTTATTATGGTGAAAAGCACAATGGAAAACAGTTCATTGATAGGATAAATAGTTTTGGTTTGAACTTGCCCACTGGGGTTAAAATTGATGGTGAAGCTGCACCTTATATTAAGAAAGCATATAACTCCGATGACCATTGGAGTGGAACCACATTGCCCTGGATGTCAACGGGTTATGAGTTGACCATCACGCCATTGCAGATGTTGAGTTTTTACAATTCAGTAGCAAATAATGGTGTAATGATGAAGCCCTATTTGGTAAAAGAAATTCAGGAATTTGGAGCGCCATTAGAAACATTTAGACCAACAGTTATAAAAAAGAAAATCGCCTCAGACCGAACCATTGGTTTGGCAAAATCACTCCTAAAAGGAGTCGTAGAAAGAGGTACTGCCCAAAAATTAAAAACCGAACAATATACGTTTGCCGGAAAGACGGGAACGGCTCAATTGGATTATCAAAAGCTTAAAGCGAGGACTGCGGTAGGAGGCTATCAAGCTTCTTTCGTTGGATATTTTCCAGCAGAAAAACCAGTTTACTCTTGCATCGTCATGATTTCAAATCCAACTGAAAATGGGTTCTATGGTAGCTCGGTTGCAGGTCCGGTATTTAGAGAAATTTCGGATAAATTATTTGCATCAAGACCTGAGTTACAGAATGCTTTGACCAATTATGCAAAGCCGCGTTTGGCCAATCATACTTTTCCAAAAAAGTCGATTGGCGCAAGCCAAGAAATGAATCGATTGCTCGATTATTTTGATGTCGATTATGTGAGAAAGAGCAACAGCGCATGGACATCTTTGGTAGCTGATAGGGATACCTTGAAGGCATACCCAAGAAAAATTGTCCAGAAAAAAGTGCCAGATGTCATTGGAATGGGCTTGAGAGATGCGCTTTTTGTTTTAGAAAATTTAGGAATGAGAGTCAAGGTGAGAGGTGTCGGAAAAGTGAAGCGACAAAGCATAAAACCACAGACCAAAATTAGAGGACAAAGAATAACAATAACCCTCGGATAAAAGTATTCCGAGATCTAAAATCAATAGAGAAGCGAGGAGGTGAGATGCAGTTCACACTGTGTTTTATCGCCCTCAGTTTAAGAATTTAGTGCCCAAAGAGTTCATGTTCGAAACGGATACTATTAAAAGGTCCCCGGAGCACTATGAACACTGATTGAGAAAATTACACACTTTTTAAAAACTGTTTGAAGTGTTGATTTGAAATTTTTTCGTTTCAATATTTTAAACAGTTTTATTTAAAAACCTTTTTTAAATTGACTGTTCGAGCATTATTAAAAGGAGTAGAAGTAATTGATAGTCAAGGAAATATGGATATTTCTTTTGAGAAATTACACTTCGATTCTCGACAGGTAAAAAAAGGAGATGTGTTCGTTGCAGTCAAAGGGACGCAAGTTGACGGACATAAGTTCATTGAAAAAGCGGTTCAGCAAGGAGCAGTTGCGATTATCGTCGAAACCATGCCTGCCGATACAAGTGGAGCTTTATTTATTAAAGTAAAAAACTCCTCATCGGCATTGAGTTTTGCAGCAGGAAATCTATATGATCATCCTTCTAAAAAGCTCAAATTAATTGGCATCACAGGTACCAACGGCAAAACAACAACAGCAACCTTGTTATTGGATTTATTTAAAAATCTTGGGTTTAAAACTGGACTCATTTCAACCATTGAAAACAAAATCAATGACGAAGTGATTCCTGCGACCCACACGACACCTGATGCCATCGCTATCAACGATTTGTTGAATGAAATGGTCGAAGCTGGATGTGATTATTGCTTCATGGAAGTGAGTTCACATGCAGTGCATCAGAAAAGGGTAGAGGCATTGCATTTTGCAGGTGGTGTTTTTACGAACATCAGTCATGACCATTTAGATTATCATAAAACCTTCGATGAATACATCGCTGCGAAAAAAGGATTTTTTGATAATCTACCCAAAACCAGTTTTGCATTGACCAATGTCGATGATAAACGAGGAGGAGTGATGGTTCAAAATTCGAAAGCAACAATCATCACTTACGCTCAAAAAAGAGTAGCTGATTTGAAAGCTCGAATTTTGGATAACAATATTTTGGGATTGCATTTGATTTTGGATGGAAAAGAATTTCATTCAAGATTGATTGGCGAGTTCAATGTTTACAATCTGCTTTCGGTTTATGGAGTAGCGAGAGAGTTGGGGATTCAGGAAGATGAAATACTTCAAAACTTAAGCCTTTTAAAATCAGCAGAAGGCCGATTTGATTATGTGATGAATCACGAAAAAGGGCTGACAGGCATTGTTGATTATGCACACACACCCGATGCATTGCAAAAAGTATTAGAAACAATCAACCAATTAAAACCCAAAAACACAAAAGTAATAACGGTAGTTGGCGCCGGAGGAGATCGCGACAAATCAAAGCGACCGAAAATGGCAAAAATTGCAGCAATTTTATCAGAAACACTGATTTTAACTTCAGATAACCCACGTTCCGAAAAACCGAGTGACATTTTAGATGACATGGAAAAGGGCTTAGATGAAGAACAAATTGAACAAACACTAATCATTTCTGATAGAAAACAGGCCATCAAAACGGCAGTCAAAATGGCGCGCAAAGGCGACATCATTTTGGTAGCTGGAAAAGGCCACGAAAAGTATCAAGAGATAAAGGGTGAGAAGCATCCTTTTGACGATAAAGAAATTTTGAAATCGGCTTTTAGCCAAAAGAAGTGAATGAGGTGAAAATCATTTGTAGGGGCGATTCATGAATCGCCCCTACGAAGATTATCGTTCTTTTTTTCAATAATAGTAGAGGGAACTATTATTATTTCTCATTCTCAGATTGATTGCAGTTGGTGGATGATTTTATCATCCTCCGGCTGCGTTTTAAAATCCAATTTTTTGGACCTACTACATACTTAGAAAATGTAGCTGAAATGAAAAGAATACAGAAGGGACGCTGATTCATTTTATTTCAGCTTTTAAACACATACTTGAGAAAATACTGTTCAAATGAAGTTTCAAAATTTTGATTTTGATTATTCATTTTGATTTTAATTTGATTTAATGTTTTATTACTTATTTGAATTATTAGAAGATATGCCTGGTGCTGGGCTCTGGAAGTTTATCACTTTTCGAGCAGGTGTCGCGATAATTTTATCTTTAATAATTTCCCTACTTTTTGGGGGCAGCATTATCAAAAAGTTGAAAAAACTGCAAATAGGGGAGTCCATCCGAGACTTAGGATTAGAAGGCCAAAAAGAAAAAGAAGGTACTCCGACGATGGGAGGAGTTATCATCATTATGGCCATTTTGATTCCATGTTTGTTGGTGGCAGATTTGACAAATATTTATATCCAAACCATGCTTTTAGCGACCATTTGGATGGGGCTAATTGGAGGAACAGATGACTACATCAAAGTCTTTCGAAAGAATAAGAAGGGATTGAGTGGCAAATACAAAGTTATTGGTCAAGTCGTTTTAGGGTTGTTAGTTGCGCTGATCATGTTACATCACGATGATGTGGTAGTCAGAATGAATTTAGAAGATGCGATCGGAGGCGGGTACAATATGATTGAAGAGTTTACAGATGCAAAGGGAAACCAAATCGCATATGTAAAATCAACCATCACGAATGTGCCATTCATCAAAGGGAATAATTTCGATTATCAAGACATTTTATTCTTTTTAGGTGACAACGCGGTGTCTTTTATTTGGCTGATTTTCATCCCAGTAGTCATATTTTTAGTGACTGCTGTGTCAAATGCAGCTAATTTGACAGACGGAATTGACGGTTTAGCAACAGGAATTACCGCAATTATAGGCGTAACACTAGCAGTTTTCGCTTATGTTTCGGGAAATGTGAACGCTGCGGCCTATTTAGGCATCTTAAGTTTGCCGGGCACAGGGGAATTAGTAATATTTGCTGCATGTTTGTTGGGTGGTTGTATTGGATTTCTTTGGTACAACTCCTATCCTGCTCAAGTTTTTATGGGCGATACAGGAAGTTTGACATTAGGAGGAATCGTTGCAGCAATGGCAATTTTATTAAGAAAAGAACTTTTATTACCGATTCTATGTGGTGTTTTTATGGTGGAAACACTTTCAGTAATGATTCAGGTAACGTACTTTAAATACACCAAAAGAAAATACGGAGAAGGCAAAAGAGTCTTCTTGATGTCACCTTTACATCACCACTTTCAAAAACAAGGAATCCACGAATCTAAGATTGTTTCAAGATTTTGGATAGTTGGAATTTTGTTGGCAGTGGCGACTATTTTGACATTGAAAATTCGATAAAGAAATCTTCACTCAATTTTAATTGAGAGAGGGTATTATTACATAACTATAATCAACACTTTAAAACTAATAACCGAGTTGCGAAGGGTTGGTATTTTTTTAAACCAAACTATTTATATTATGGCAAAGAAGGATCCATTAAGTTTCTACGATGTTAAAACCAAGGCTAAATTTGAAACTGCTGAATTCGAAGTTCGCGAGAAGAAAGGTAGATTTTATGCAGTGGCAAAGTCTCAAGCAGAAGGTGCAACGCACGAATGCTGGAGAGTTCTTGGAAAAGCAGATGCAGCTAAATATTCTGAGTAATATTTATTGTTTCTGATTTTGATTTGCCAAGGAATGAGAAAACTTTTATGAGAAATCATTCCCCAAGACATTGAGATCTGAGAAAATGAGTAAATCAAAAAATGACAAATTCCCAACCCCCCGACGTCGAGTAGTAATACTCGGTGGCGGGGAGTCGGGGGTTGGTTCTGCAATCTTAGCGAAGCAAAAAGGCTTTGAAGTTTTCGTTTCCGACAAAGGAAATATCCCAAATAAATACCAAAAAGAATTAAAAGAAAACGGCATTCCATACGAGGAAGGTCAGCATACTGAAAATCTAATTTTCAATGCAGTTGAAATAATCAAAAGTCCTGGTATTCCCGATAAAGTTCCTATGATAAAGGAACTTGTTAAAAAAGGAATTCCAGTGATTTCTGAAATTGAATTTGCGGGGCGATACAACAAAGCAACCATCATCGGTATTACCGGAAGTAATGGAAAAACAACCACCACCAATCTGGTTTTTCATCTTTTGAAAACAGCTGGAAAGAATGTAGAAATGGGTGGAAATGTGGGTTTTAGCTTTGCGCGTTTAGTCGCTGAAAACAAACACAAAATTCTTGTTTTAGAATTAAGTAGTTTTCAGTTGGATGGCATGTTTGAGTTTAAATCAGACATCGCTATTTTGCTAAATATCACGCCCGACCATTTGGATAGATATGATTACAAAATGGAAAATTATATCGCTTCCAAATTTAGAGTTTTTAGAAATCAAACGTCCTCCGAATTTGCGATTTACAATTGGATGGACGGAAACATAAAGAACTTTTTAAAGAAAAATCCACTGAATTCGAAAGCGAAACCAGTGAGAAAGATTAGAGTTGAAGACGGATATTTGAAAGTACAAAGGTCGAAATACGACTTGAAAAATGTGTCACTGAAAGGTAATCATAATATGTTCAATGCAACTGCTGCAATTTTAGCAATAAAGCAATTGGGCATTTCTAATGCATTGATTCAGAAAGGATTAGAAACTTTTCAACCAGTACCACACCGACTCGAAAAGGTCGCAGTTGTCGATGGAGTAGAATACATCAACGATAGCAAAGCGACAAATGTAGATGCAGTTTATTATGCTTTGGAGGCGATGGATAAACCTACAGTTTGGGTAGTTGGTGGAACCGACAAAGGAAATGACTATGAACCACTTGCCGATTTGGCAAAGGAGAAAGTCAAAGCCATTGTTTGTTTGGGAGTGGACAACACAAAAATCAAGGAATATTTTAATTCGATTTGCTCAACAATAATAGAGACCCAATCCGCACAGGAAGCCGTAAAGCAATCGAAGAAGTTAGCAGGCAAAGGAGACGTCGTTTTACTATCTCCGGCCTGTGCAAGTTTTGACCTTTTTAAAAATTATATAGATAGAGGCGATCAGTTTAGAGCAGCGGTGCTGAAATTAGTGAAACGTTGAAAGTTTAAAGTGCGAAGTTGAAAGTTGCCTTAAGGGAGTAACTTTTAACATTGAACTTTCAACGTAGAACTTACAATAATAACATAACCATTTTTAAAAACTTACTATGAGTCTGGGCAACAGATTATACGCTGAATTGAGAGGCGATAAGGTCATTTGGATGATCTTAGCTGTGCTTGCGTTGTTCTCGCTGTTGCTCGTTTATAGTTCGACTGGAATATTGGCCTACAAACATAAAGGAGGAGATACCGAACACTTTTTGTTCAAGCATCTACTCATTTTGTCAGGTGGTTTGTTCTTAGCATATACGTGTTATTCGATGCACTATATGAAATTCAAACAAGCTGCTCCCTACCTCATTTTGATGGCCGTTCCCCTTTTGGTTTATACTGTTACGATGGGTGCTGACTTTAACAGTGCACACCGTTGGATCATGATTCCGTACATCGGAGTCACCTTCCAAACATCCGATTTTGCGAAGCTGGCATTAAT
>CALHBQ010000553.1 GCA_937930815.1 uncultured Saprospiraceae bacterium
TTAAATTAGGATTCAGGTTATTAGAATTTGAAACCTGACTTTTATAAAAATCTGGTTCTAACGCAAATCTATATTATAAGATATTGCAATTATTATTAATCTTCCAAAATTTTAAGTCATGAAAAAGCAACAACGCAGCCTGAACAATTTTCTTTCAACGAAAATTACAGATGAAAAAACTATTCAGATCAAAGGTGGTCATGCAGATGTAAGAAGACCGAGCAATACAACGACTACTGGAATTTGGGATGACGTGGAAATCAGAAGAGTAAAAAATCCATTCTTTTTGGGTGGAAACGGAAAAATAAAAAACTCACGAGGATAGACTTTTTTTGTAATACTTTTGAACTACCCGTTCGAAGGAATCACCTGATATTTTACTTTCTATCCATGCAGGAAAATTGAACATACGCATCATGCGTTCTTCTTCCTGTAAAAGAAGCAAATCATTTAATTGCGATTGCAATTCCAACATGGTTTGCTTCTTTTCTTTTTTGGTCATTGGCTTAGCCATATCTGCAAAGAAATCCATAATTTTTAACTCAAATTGGTAGATACGATTTTCCTTTCTTAAGTATCGTTTCGTTGACCGAATCAAAGATTCTAAAAGCATAGAATTGCCCATCTCAAAATGAATCAAAAGATTCAAAATCCTGGACAATGCTTGCAAATCCTGACGCTCAACATTACGTGGTTGATTGAGCCATTCATTCAGGTAAAACAGCGCTTTTTCAAAATCACCAACTCCAAAATAAATATTGAAATATTGAAAGTAAAAACTGTTTTTTGAAAAGGCAAAAGCAGTAAATTTATTAACTAATTTAATATGATTTTCCAATTCTCTTAGGCCTTCCTCGTAAGTTCCTTGCACTAAGCAAAGCCTAAATTTATTCATGTAATATTGGCGGTGAATTTTCAACTCATCGTCTTTGGTTATTGGCTTGACATCTTTCAATCTCCCTAAGTAATTCTCAACTTTTTGAAATTTTCGGGTCTGGCCACATGCCACTAAATGGTTGTTGACAGCAGAAATATATTCGGAAACATCCTCCTTAAAAAAGTAAGTTTGAGCTTCCATTTGCTTGACCAAAAGCTTACTACTTTCGTAGAATTCATCAACTTCAGATTTTGCAAAATGAAGCACTGAAATAATTCGCAAATACATGGTAGAAACGCGATAGCCTTCCATCTCTGAAGCTGTTTTCAAGAGATCACTTTTGGCTAATTTATCCAACCTTTTTATTTGTTCTTTATTTCTTGAAACGTCTTTTCTCAATTCAATCAAAAATTGAAAAAATAGATTTCTCAAACCCACCAAAACGCGTTGATATTCGAGACATTTTAATTCTTGATTTGAGATTTTTTCAAGGTTTTTATCCAAATAAGAAATATCTGTACGAGCATAGGCCAACTCCTTTTGCCAACCTAAAATCTCTAATTGCTCTGTGTACAATTCGTATTGAATAGCCAACTTTTGCGCCTTATTCAGCTCCTCCCAACAATCCGAAAATAAAGACCTTTTGAAAAGTACTTTTACATTCAACATGTAATTACGAACCTTATAAACTACTGAGGAATTAGAATCATAACCTTGCAGTGATTTTAAAATCTGACTGTACAGATAATTTTTTAATTCAGAAAATTTTCGCGTTTCAAGCGGTTTGTCTCCATAAACCAAATTTTGTAAAAAGACGTCGTCAAAAGTTTCTTGATCCCAGATACCATCAAAAAGTTTTGCATACTTATTATTTCGATCACCAGTAGGATTTACGGCCAATTTAAAATACCGTCGCTCCGATCCCGAAAGCGACTTTACTAAGTTAAACAGTTTTTTTGAAGGTGTCTTTGCCATGAAGAATTCATTAATACACTCCAAAAATGGCTAAATTTAATTTAGCATCCAAATTTTCGTAAAAATTAGAAACCTGACTTTTTAATAAAATTGAGAATAAATGAGAGAGAGATAATTTATAAAAAAGGACAAAAATTTTATTGGCTGAAAATTTGAAATAATCCTTCTACCCAATAAATTTGAATCAAAAACAACTCACAATTACATTAGAAAGAAATTTTCAAATGAGTAAACATAATAGTCGTTAAATACATAGAATAATTTCTTTTATTTGTTCGATATGTCTTTCATTTCAAATTTTCATTTTCATTTTTAGTAAGTCATTACTTATTGGGTTTATCTTTGCGACTCAAAAGTTTTGCTCAACTATTAAAAGTCAAAAAAATGCGAATAGCTGTTGTAGGTGCTACTGGATTAGTAGGAACTAAAATGAGAGAAGTTTTAGAAGAAAGAAATTTCCCAATAACTGAATTTTATCCAGTTGCCTCTCCCCGCTCCGTTGGAAAGAAAGTAACCTTTAATGAAAAGGAATATACCATCATCGGTATGCAAGATGCAATTGACTTGAAATTGGACATCGCAATTTTCTCAGCAGGTGGCGGCGTTTCAAAAGAATGGGCACCAAAATTCGCAGCAGTTGGAACCACCGTCGTTGACAACTCCTCCGCCTGGAGAATGGATCCAACAAAAAAATTGGTCGTCCCAGAAATCAATGCAAACAAATTAACCAAGCTCGACAAAATCATCGCCAACCCAAATTGCTCAACCATACAAATGGTCGTCGCTTTGGCACCACTTCATAAACAATATGGGATTAAAAGAATCGTCGTTTCTACCTACCAATCCGTCACTGGGACGGGTGTAAAAGCAGTAAATCAGCTCGAAAACGAAAGAAAAGGTATCGATGGTGAAATGGCCTATCCATATAAAATCGACATGAATGCTCTCCCTCATATTGATGTTTTCCTCGACAATGGCTATACCAAAGAGGAAATGAAGATGGTACTTGAAACCAAAAAAATCATGGGAGATGATTCTATAAAAGTAACCGCCACTGCTGTTCGAATTCCAGTAATGGGTGGCCACTCGGAGTCAGTCAATGTAGAATTTGAAAACGAATTTGACCTCATCGAGCTACGTTCAATACTTGCCAAAACAGAAGGCATCACAGTTTTAGATGATCCATCAAAAGAGGTTTATCCGATGCCTTTGATTCACGCACATGAAAGTGACGAGGTCTTTGTCGGTCGGATCAGAAGAGATGAAACTCAACCTAAAACTTTCAACTGTTGGATTGTTTC
>CALHBQ010000554.1 GCA_937930815.1 uncultured Saprospiraceae bacterium
ATTTTATCATTCATATTATAACGACCCAAAATGCCAAAAGCAGGTTTTGATTCGTTCCAATATAAGGTACTATTATCGTTGGAAAGTTCTCCAATGTAGTTGGATGCTCCTAAGAAAATGCCCAATTCGGTATGTTGAGCAAAAATGAAAGAGGGGAAAATGATTGCGATTGATAAAAGAAGTCTCTTCATTTCTAAAATTTATACAACTTTTGCGTTTAAAAAATGTCTTTTGGGTAGCACAAAGTTAGCTAATATTCCAATGCAATATGTCTTTTCTTTAACTCAAACGTCTAACAGACGCGTATTTAGATGTTTTTTGCAATCGCTAACTGAAAAATTAGAAGTTTATTGATTACAAAATCTATTTTTACGCGCTAAAAACTTTTTGGACTGGCTAAGTCATTAATTTTTTCAACCAAGATTTTAATTTTTGATAGTCTTTTCCCAAAGAAATATTTTAGAATAATTATTAATCAAAAAGAATTTTCATGAATCAAAAAGTAAATTTTTTCTTCTCTCTTTTGGTTTTTTGCTCAATGTCTTTGTTTGCTCAAGATAAAGCTCCTGTGAATTGGTTCAATCTTGATCAAGGAACTGACAATGTGCAAGGTGTAAGTACTGAAAAGACTTACTCAGAATTGTTGAAAGGAAAAACTCCCAAGCAAATGGTAGTTGTGGCCGTAATTGACTCTGGTGTCGATGTTGACCACGAAGACCTAAAAGATGTCATGTGGGTGAACGAAGACGAAATTCCGGGTAATGGAATTGATGATGACAAGAATGGATACATTGATGATGTTCACGGATGGAATTTCATCGGAGGAAAGAATGGCAATGTCAATCAAGATAACTTGGAAGCTGCAAGGTTGTTGGCAAAATATCGTAAGCAATTTGCAAATACAAACAGCGCTACTGGCCTTTCTAAAAAAATGAAAAAGCAATACGCTGAATACGAAGAACTGGAAGCGCTTATCTCTAAAGAACAAAAAAGCGGTAAGGAAAAAGCAGAGCAATATTCTTCTATCGTCAATGGCTTGACCAAGTTGGAAGCAATGATGGAGAAAGATTCTCTTTCATTTGAAGATTTGGCAACAAAAACGATTTCTGATCCTGAAATTCAAAATGCAGCTGGCGTTGCTGGAAACGTAATTGCAGGAGGAGGTTCAATTGCATCTTTGAAAGAAGATCTTACTGGAGCGATTAAGTATTTTGAATCAAAGTACAAATACCACTACAATCCAGATTTCAACCCACGTGATATCGTTGGGGACAACTACAACAACATTCTCGAAAAGAGTTATGGTAACAATGATTACGAAGGTCCTGATGCTGCTCACGGAACGCACGTCGCCGGTATCATTGCAGCCTCAAGAGGTAATAATGTTGGTATGAAAGGTGTCTCTAACAATGTTAGAATCATGACAGTACGCGCAGTTCCAGATGGCGATGAGCGTGATAAGGATGTTGCCAATGCAATTCGTTATGCAGTGGACAATGGTGCTTCTATTATCAATATGAGTTTTGGAAAAGGGCACTCTTGGAACAAATCAGTTGTTGATGCGGCAGTAAAATATGCTCAAAAGAATGATGTTCTTTTGGTACATGCAGCGGGTAACAGTCACCAAAACAATGACAATACTGGAAACTTTCCAAATGATAAATATGCAAAATCAGGTTGGTTTAGATCAAAAACATCTAAAACGTGGTTAGAAATTGGAGCATTGAGTTGGAAAGGAGGTGCAGACGCACCAGCTACTTTTTCAAACTATGGAAAAGAAAATGTTGACTTTTTCTCTCCTGGGGTAGATATCAATTCTACGATTCCTGATAATAAGTATGCAGATTTTAATGGAACAAGTATGGCTTCACCTGTTGCTGCAGGAGTAGCAGCGGTATTGCGTTCATACTTTCCTGAACTTTCTGCGAAGCAAGTGAAAAACATCTTGATGGAATCTGTTACACCTTTGAATCGTCAGGTGAAAAAGCCAGGAACTGAAGAGTTGGTTCCTTTCAATAGTTTGTCTGTTACAGGTGGAGTGGTGAATGTTTACAAAGCAGTTCAACAAGCACAGAAGACAAAAGGTAAAAACAAAAAATGGAAAACCAGCAAACAAGCAAAAGCTGCAGCTGGTAAGGCCAATCAAAGAACCAAAACGGCTTTTCCTTAAGGAGAAATCTGTTTTATGATAAAATAGGGAGTTGTCGCTAATCGCGGTAACTCCTTTTCTTTTAAGCATTACTCAAAAAATAGCTTAAAAAACCTCATTATCAATCACTTTTCCTTCGCTATTTTTTTTGAAATGGGGAAGTTATTTTTGAGCGTTTCTTATCTTGGTCAAAATTTTCAGACTATGAGTAATGTAAAAATTGAAGCTTCTTGGAAAGAAGCACTCGCCAACGAATTTGATCAACCCTATTTTCAAAAATTAACTGCTTTTTTAAAATCGGAAAAAACGAATGGGAAGGTCATCTATCCTCCTGGCTCGCTTATCTTCAATGCTTTTAATTGCACGCCATTTAAGGAGGTCAAAGTTGTGATATTGGGGCAAGATCCGTATCATAACCCAGGTGAGGCCATGGGCTTATCTTTTTCAGTTCCTAAAGGAGTGAGAGTGCCGCCTTCATTGAAAAACATTTATAAAGAATTGTATTCGGATTTGAAAATTTCGCCACCTCAGCACGGTGATTTGAGTCAATGGTCAGCACAAGGAGTCTTTTTACTCAATGCCATGCTTACGGTAGAACATAAAAAAGCAGGTTCGCATCAAAAGAGTGGTTGGCAAGAATTTACAGCAGCAGTGATCAAAAAACTTTCAGACGAAAGAGAGGGCTTAGTCTTTATGCTTTGGGGCAATTTTGCAAAATCAAAAGGAGAGCTTATCGACAAAACGAAACATTTGGTCTTGGAAGCGGCACATCCTTCTCCGCTTGCAAGAGGCGCATATTTTGACAGCAAACACTTCTCTAAAGCAAATGAATATTTTAAAAAAAATGGACAAAAACCGATTGATTGGCAACTTTCTTAAAGCCAAAGTGTATTCTAAAAATAACAAAGCCCCAATTGGCATCGTTTTGTATTTAAATAGAAGAACATGAGAAAATTAATGTTTTTAATCGGGCTGGTTTTATTTTCTTTTTCATCGTCAGCACAAGATGGCTTTGAGAAGAGAGAGAAAGTAATGATTGATGGCACCCTACTCGAAATGTGGGTTACAGAAACGGGAGACACCTTATTCATGGCCAATTTGGACGAATTTTCTGTTTCCTCAATGCGAACCTTTGAAAGTGATGCTGAACAAAATCTATACAGACGTTATCGTCGATATGCTGCTAAAGTTTATCCATATGCGGTTGAGGGTATTAAGATTTTTAGAGAAGTAGAACACTTATCTGAAGATTTGACCCGTCGCCAGCGCAAAAAGAAAATCAAAAAACTTCAAAAAGATTTAGAGGAGAAATTTGAAAGCAAACTCAAACAATTGAGTAAGCAACAAGGGTATGTCTTGATGAAAATGATTGAAAGAGAGTTAGATACGCCAATGTATAAATTGATAAAAAATATGCGTGGTGGTTTTACTGCGACTTATTGGTCAACTTTTGCCAGATTTTGGGGACATAAATTGAAACCAGGCTACGAGGAAGGAATAGACCCAATTTTGGATGTAGTTTTGAAAGATTTTGATGTGTCTTATCATTTGCCAAGAGGTGCCAACCTTGAGAAATATGACAAGTATTTTAAAGGAAAAAATAAAAAATCTCCTATTAAAGAAGAGCCTAAAACTGAAGTTGAAAATTAAGTAAAGCTCAAAAAATAACTTCCCGATTTCAAAAAAATAGTGAAGGAAAAGTGATTGATAAGGAGGTTTTCGAGCTAATTTTTTGAATTGAAGAGGAAAGTTATTTTTTGACTAATACTAAGTAAGGCTGTTTAAAACTGTTTAAGCATTCGGTTTTTTATACTTGGGCTTTGGTTTAAATTACCCCAAAAACGAGCAATTGCTTCGATTGTTTGTTCAAATTCAGCGTAATCAAAAGGTTTTGTAACATAAGCATTTGCACCTAAATCGTAACAGTTCTGTATATCGTCTTCTTGTTTAGAACTTGAAAAAACGACTACGGGAATTTTTGCCCAAGATTTATTGCCTTGAAGTGTTTTCAAAACTTCAGTACCATTCATCTGTGGCATGTTCAAATCCAGTAACACCAAAGAAATAGGTTCAATACTGCTTTGATCCAAGTGATCTAAAAAATCCTTTCCATTAGAAAAATTAATAACGTCTGCCTCAGGTGAGATGCTTTTGAAAGCAAGGTGTGCAAGCTGCGCGTCGGCAGGGTTGTCCTCTACAAGGACGATTTTAGTGGTTTTGTTCATGATTATAATACTCTCTGGGTAACTCAATTTAGGTCGAAGGAGTTTAAAGGCAAATTTACTGCCTTTACCCTCACTTTTCCTATCTAATATTTGGGCATTTTACGCATATACATCTTAAGAAGTTACTAATATGTTTAACGTTTAAGGTTAAAAGTTGAAGGTTTTAAGTTTGATGTCTAATCTTTTATGGTTGCAAAACTGTAACCAATAGAATAAAATCTAATAGGTATGAGTTCTTTCAATTCTCAATAAAACTTTATTCAAAGTCCTTTTCATCAAATTCTCTAAGAATTTCCCAAACCATGGCTGATTCGTAACCTTTTGTAATAGCGAATTTTCCAGCTTTTGTCTTTTTTAGAAAAAAATTGGGTGCTTTGTATTCTTTGGTTTTCTTTTCGAGGAGTTTATACAATGTTCCATAATATTCCTCTTGATCAATTTCCTCCATTGCTTTTTTGATGCAGTAGGCGGAGATTTTTTTCATTTTCAGATTTTGTCTGATTTTATATCGGCCCCATTTTTTGAATCTAAATTTACCTCTTGCATACGAACGAGCAAATCGTTCTTCATTCAGAAAATTCTCTGTTATCAGGTCATAAATAATCTCATCTTGCGCATCTCCATAGATGCCCAAATCAAAAAGTTTGGAGATAACCTCCGAATGACATCGGTCTTGGTAAACGCAATACTTTTGCAGTTTTGCTAATGCCTCATCTTGGCTAATATATTTTTTCTTCTTTTTAAAATCCATTCGAAGACAAAACTAACATTTACTCAGTTTTAAACATGCTCTAACCTTTAAAAGTAAGTCAAATATTTAAATGTTAAACAAATTCTAACAGATGTGATACTTCTTTGATATGTTTACCGTCCAAAGCACGTAACACCTTTTTTTTAACTTTTAAAACACTTTTTTTAAATGGAAGACATTAACTTGATGGAATTGGCCTTACAATATGGTCCAACTTTACTAATGGCAATTTTGACATTAATAATAGGATTTTGGATTATCGGTTGGGTAGTAAGATTGGTAAGTAATACCATGAAAAAGAATGGGATAGACGAAACCATTCGTCCATTTCTTACCTCTTTAGTTTCAGTAGGTTTGAAACTCATGTTGTTAATGAGTGTTGCGGGTATGTTTGGAGTTGAAACGACTTCGTTCATTGCTGTTTTTGGAGCGATGGCTTTTGCAATCGGAATGGCACTTCAGGGTAGCCTTGGACACTTTGCAAGTGGTGTAATGTTATTAATTTTCAAACCATATAAAGTAGGCGATTTAGTAGAAGTAGGCGGTGGCCAAACTGGTTCTGTTGAAGAAGTAGCAGTTTTCAATACTATTTTAAGAACTTTAGATAATAAGAAAATCATCGTTCCAAACGGAGTAGTGACGGGTAATGTTATCACTAACATCTCTGGTCAAGGAACTGTTGGAGTTGAGTTGGAATTCGGAATCGGTTATGATGATGATATCGACAAAGCAAAATCTATCATATTGCAGGTTGCTAAAGAATGTCCTTATATTTTAGATGACCCTGCTCCGGGTGTAGTGGTGGGTTCTTTGGGCGAAAGTTCAGTGAATTTGAACACGCGTCCATTCGTTAAATCAGAAAATTACTGGAATGCAAATTTCTACATGTTAGAAAATGTGAAGAAAGCATTTGATAAAAATGGAATCTCTATTCCATTCCCACAAGTGGATATGCATACAAAAGCATAAGAAATCTATTTTTAGATTTTTTTGTAAAAGCAAGAAAGCCCATAGACTATTGTCTGTGGGCTTTTTTTATATTTACCACAAATGAGCAAAATGAAAAAGAATAGAAGGAAATTCTTGTCAAAAGCAGCATTGGGTGTATGTTCAGTTCCATTTTTGAATGTGGTCAGCTGCGCTTCAAAAACGATAGAAAAGGAAATTGAATTTCCTATTGTAATGTCAACTTGGTTTGCTGGTTTGGATGCAAACAAGGAGGCAATGCGAATTTTAAAAAACGGAGGAAATTCATTGGATGCCGTTGAAAAAGGCGTGAAAATCGCTGAAGCAGATGCCGAAAATCAATACGTAGGAATTGGGGGTAAACCTGATAGAGATGGTCATGTGACACTTGATGCATGTATCATGGATT
>CALHBQ010000555.1 GCA_937930815.1 uncultured Saprospiraceae bacterium
TATTTAAAAAAGTGGTGATATTCTTTTGTAATGAGTTGAAGAATTTCCTAACTTTAGCTTGATATTAATTTTTTCTTAACCTTCAAAATTTTTCCTGTATATGAATATTACTTTCGAAGAACTGCGAGAAATCAAGCATCAGTTACCAACTGGTAGTATTGCCAAAATCGCGGAAGCATTAAAAATTGAAGAACAGACTGTAAGAAATTATTTCGGAGCTAAAAAGTACGAAAACGGAAACGTTATTGGCTCTCATTTGCAACCAGGACCAGGTGGAGGAATCGTCCATCTTGAAAACACAGACATACTTAATTTTGCAAAAAATCTCCTTTCGGAATCGAATTAAATAATCTCTAAAATTAAAATAAAAAAAATAACTTTAGATTGATACTATAAAAAAACGGGAAGCTGAATTTCAGCTTCCCGTTTCATTTTTAAGCAGTTTATTAAATTAGAACTTTAAATAGAATTCTTTTGTCAAGTCAATGAAATCTGAAGTATAAGTTCCATCTTCATTATAAACGACTAATTCCTTTTCAATTACTTTGGCAACTTCTTCTTGCTCAAAAATCAAAATTAATCGCTCTTCTGGTTTGGATGCTTTTCCTCTGATTTCAACTATTTCGCTACAAAACAATCTGTAATTTTTTGCCATTTCTGTAAATCGCAAACCTTCCATGTATGGAAGAATGACGCAGAATTTTCCTTTTGGCGAAAGCAATTTACGAGCAGCAGAGAGTAAATCTCCGTTTGGAAGTTTAATTGTATGACGAACATTATTCTTTTCCTGATTATCAGAAAAAGTACCTCCCGAAAAGAATGGCGGATTACTAACTACCAAATCAAATTCACTATCTGCAAATTTTGAGTAATCTTGGATTGAGTCATTTTCAAAAGAAATCCGTTCTGCCCAAGGACTATTTTTTCCATTTTCAGCAGCTTGATTGAATGCTTTTTCCTCAATTTCAACTCCTACTACTTTTGCTTTTTTAGCGCGTTGAGCAAGCATCAGCGCGACCAGACCTGTTCCTGCACCAATATCAAGAATCTTTTTGGTTTTAGAAACTGGCGCATAAGCACCCAGCAATACACCATCTGTTCCGACTTTCATCGTACATTGGTCTTGGCGAATTTCAAATTGCTTAAACTTGAAAATGTCTTTTTTCTCTTTAGTATTCGTCATTATTTTAAATTCAATAAACTATAATTACTACAAAAATACACTCTTATTGTTTAACAATCTTTAAAACTCCTTGGTAATCAAGAGATTGTGTTTTTATGTAATAAATTCCAGTTGGATAACCTGAAAAATCCAATGGAATCGATTTTTGGAATGGAAGAATCCTTGAGGAAAGTAATTGTCCATTTGAACTGAAAATTGAAATCGTTAAATTATCCAAAATTTCATTTCCTTTTATTTCCAAAACTCCACTTTCTGTAATTGGATTTGGAGAAACTTCCATTTCAAGTGGTTTGAATCCATTGTCAAATATATTTGAAAAGCAATTGCTATTCCCTTGTATTTCGCACCAACGCTGCTCAAATTCTTGAATAAAAATATTCGCAACCACTGGACTGTGAATCAATAAAGTGTTTTCATCATTACGCGTCTCTGCACTTGCACTCCAATTGTGAGACCCAGTAACTACAATCGGGTCACTCGAAACGGCATTTCCATCAATAATTCCATACTTGTGGTGAATTGAACCCATCGCGGGGTGATTGACGATATTGACTCCACGTGCCTCTAAAAATGCAAATTCAGTTCCTTGGTCAGTGGTGTTTTCTACAATGCCTCTCACTTCGATTCCTTCGTTATGGGCATTTAAAACAGCCGTTCCCAAGTCATTAACTGTAAAGGTAAGAAGTGCAAAGTCAAGCGTTTCGTTTGCAGATTTTACGGCATCAACAATCGCCAAAGTCGTATTGTCAGAAGGGCTAAAATAAGATTCAACAGCCTGGCCATTGATAATAAATTGATGAGGTGTATTGTCAGATTTTTGTACACCAGATTTTACCGTAAAAATTCCAGGAGTAGGAGTAGATGCACCCCACATTTCCTCAAATTCAACGACATAAGCTTTTGCCAATGCTTGGTCTTGAATGAAAACCATGTTATTGTAATCATTCACTTCATTTTGTTCCGTAAAGTTCAAAGAACCCATCAATACCCATGAATCCATTTCTGAACCTGCATCAATTGCCAAATACTTGTTGTGCATCAAAGCATCTGGGTTTGCTTGCAAAACTGGAAAGTTCGTATTTGGGTTAGAAAGTGCAGAGTTCAAGGTTCCGTTGTTGGCGATGTATCTTACAATTACACCTCTATCAAAGGCTCTTTCCAAAGCATTTCGGAGTGGTACGCGATTGTTGTTATACATCGAAATATCGATGGTTGATTGTGCGTCATCTATTTTTTTGATAATGGCTGCTTCAAGAGCTGCGGCAGTGGTCGTTAGGGCCATTCCTCCAGTTGAATAACTTGGGTCAACTGATTTATTAAAGTAAACTTGAATTTCTCCAGATGAATTGGAAACAGTAGAAAAATATTTTACACTACTTAAAATTTCAACTCCATCTTTTTCAGAAACACCTTGGACATAATAGAATGTTGCTGGTTCAAGTCCTGTTAGCGTAACTTTGTGATCAGTATTCATTCCTGCAACCATCATTTCTTGATCCATGTCGGTTGTGGTTCCGTATCTCAAAAGGGTCGTCCCTTCTACATTGGTTTCCCAATTTACATCAAAACTGTTTTTTCCAATATTGGATTGAGCTGGATTTTCAGCGATAAAAAAAGCATCCGCAATTTGTAAATCACGTTCGCCTCTTAAAAGCAATTGGTAGTTTGCCTCAAATTGGGAAACAATACCTGAAATATTAACGGATGCAAGCGGAATATTCGTTCCAACTAATGGATGCCCTGAACGTATGTAGGTTTGTCCTCTTTCTCCATCAGCATTGAAAAAATAGGTTCCAACGCCAAATTTATTTCCACCTTCTTCAAACAAGATGCCGTCAATTTTTACCAATTCGGCTTCATTGTCTTCATTCATGCCGGCAGGTGTGACTGTTTGAAAAGCTGGAAGCGTATTGCCAGTTGAAATAATTTCATAAGCACTTAATGGGTCTATTTCTAATAGGTTCCTAAAATCTTTTAACTCACCTGAAAGTTTGATTTCGTGGCCTTCCAAAGCTTCGTCTGAAAAATTACCTGGTGCATAAATCGGAATACCACCCGTAGCATCCTGAATATATCGAATTGGTCCCATTTCTGGCCCATGCGTAATAATTCCTTGAATTTCTACGGTAGAACCAAGCGGCATTTGCCTTGCTTCTTCAATTGTAATTTGAGAAAAAATGGTTGAGAGAAAAAGAATTTGAAAAGAGAGAAGAGTAATTAATTTGTTCATTATTACATTTTGATTCAATGAAATGAAATTTGATGAATTTCAAATTTAGGAGCGCAAGGTAGTTAGACTTATAAAAAAAGCAGCGCCAAACGGCACTGCTTTTTTTATTGAAAATCTTAAGTTTATATAAAAGGTCGTTATTGAACCCTTTTCATGACTCCATTAACATATTCAAAAACATATGCGCCACTAAATCCTGATGTTTTAGCTGAATCTCTCGCAGTCCTTGCTTCGGCTAAATCATTAAATCCAGAAAGCATCATGATAGTGTACTCACCATTTTTTGTTTGCTCAACCGTTCCATAATTCTGAACAGATTCGGCATCAAACCATTTTACATCTTTATAAGCAGCTAACCTTACTTTATATTTTGTACCAGTTGATGATATAACATTAGCTCCTGAAGATTGAACTGTTTTTGTGGGCGTGCTTGGCGTATAGGTTGTCGTCGTCGTAGAGGAAGTTGATACAGGAGTTGGCTCCGTTGCTACCAACCTTGGCACCACAAACGCACTTTTGAATCCTTTCTTTCTAATTGCTTTTTTTGCTTTTTTTGCTGCACCATTACTTTTAAAAGAACCGATTCTCACTTTTTTGTAACCGTTTTCTTCAACATAATAAATTTCACCATAATCTTTCAAATCTTCTTTATAATCTTCCACAATGACGGTTGAGTTTGAACCCAAAGACATTAATTGAATTGAATAAGCTTCTTTGAAATCGTTTACTATTTCAGTGGTTGGAATTTCATTTTCGAAAACTCTTGTCGGTTTTTTTTCTGCACTGGTACCAACTGTTCCACTTGTTGATGGTACAGATGTAGCGGTCACAACCCTTGGAGGAGGTACTGTCGAGCGCGTGGTACTTGCAGGAGGACGGGTAGTTGTGCTCGTCCTCGTAGTTGAAGAATAAGATTTAGGAGCGACTTCAGGGATATCATTTGAAACAACGGCTCCACTTGCCAAGCCAATTGGCGCTAATGCAATCGGTTTCAAAATGTCTCTTTGTGAGCCATCACCAGTTCTTATTGTTTGATTTACTTCCAGAAAACCTGCTTTCGAGTATTTCAAAATATAATTTGTGGCTACTGAAAGTGCGATAGCATAATTTCCAGCAACATCTGTTTTGATAATGTGCGAATTACCAGTCGTTTGATTGGTAACTTTTATCGAAGCGTTGCTAACTGGTTTATTGTTTTCGGCATTAAACAAAATGCCTTGATAAATATCTCCTTGATTTTTTAAGGATATTTCAAATAATCTTTTTCCCGAAAGGGTAGAAATACTCATTGTCTCCGAAAGGAAATCTGGTGCTTTGAAAGTCGCCAAACAATCGTGGTTGCTGGTCGTTTCGATATTTGCTTTTCCAGATGAATTGGTAGTTATCAATGAACCCCCACATTCTGTCAAGTCAATCGTTACACCTTCCAAAGGCAAACCTGTTGATTCACTTTTTACAACAAAAGCAATCTGAGTACCAGTTAATTTAACGGTATAAATATCTTCTAACCCTCGACCAGATGGGCGGTTAGAAACAAAGTATCCTTGATTTTTTTGATTGTCAAATAGAAAACCGTAATCATCATAAGGACTATTGATTTTTGTTCCTAAATGGAAAATTTTATCCCATTCGTTCACTGTTTTTTCAGCTCTGAAAACATCAAATCCTCCAAAACCAGAATGCCAATCAGAAGAAAAAGTTAGGTCAGTTCCATTAAAAAATGGAGAAATCTCATTTCCTTTTGAATTGATAACTGGTCCTAAATTTTCAGGATTAGACCAAGATTTTCCAAACCTTTTTACCACATAAATATCGTATCCACCAAATCCTCCAGGTCTATTGGAGGCGAAGTACATATATTTTCCGTCAGGCGAAAAAGTAGGGTAGCCAGTATTAAAGCCAGATTTATTATGAACGAAGGATTTCGATTTATTCCAGTCCTTATTGCCATCTGTTTCTGTTATGAAAATATTTAGCTCCTCTCCAGTACCAGGAATCTGACGCGTGCCTTCTACAAAATTGTTTTTGGTATAGGCAGCCATGTTGAGTGAGGAAGAAAAAGAAACTGGGCCTTCGTTTGTTGCTTGCGTCAATTGGCTATGCAATTCTGAAATATTTCCAATTTGACCATTTCCAGTTATTTTTCCTTTATAAAGGGCGTTTTGAGATTGACCCCAACTTCCAGGAGCACTTGCATTATTACCTCTTGTGGAGGAAAAAACCAAAGTTTCTCCATCCACCACTGTTGGACCAAAATCAGATGATTTTGCATTTTGCTTTAAACTCGAAACAACATAAGAAGTCGCATCGTTGATGTGCGCTTTCGCGAAATCACAATTATCAGAAAATTTGGTTCCAACATATTGATCAGAAGTAGTGTAAACACTAAACCATTGTTTAGCGTCATCATATTTTTTTTGCGCCATCAAAACTTTCCCAAAATTTAGGATTTGCTCTGGTGGTACATTTTGCATATCAATGGCTTTGTTGTACCATTTTTCTGCATTAGCTATGTCATTGGTAAGACGATAGCAATCAGCTAATTTTGAAAGGGCAGCCCCATCATAATCGCCGGTTTTGATGCCTTTAAGGTAAGTATCAATTGCCTTTTTGTAAGCAGAAAGTTCATACTCTTTATCTGCTTTTTCAATCATTGATTGTGCAAAGAGTGCTTGAAAAAAAAGAATTAACACAAATGTGAAAACAAATCTAAGATTCATAATATTTGTTTGAACAAATAATTAAAGCTCCAATCATTGGATCAGAACTCCTGTGAATTTGATAGTTAATTTTTTTCAATAGGAAGGGAGCTATTATCGTTTCTCATTATAAAATTCTGAATAAAAATCAGAGGAAGGCCAATTTTGGATTATAGTCAGTATGTTTTTATCATTCTTTATCGCCTGCAAAGGAACTAATTTATTTAGTATTCTATTGCATAGTGATAACGAAAAAAATAAAAAATCGTTGCCTAATCAATTGAAAATGAGTGGATAACAGGTGTTTTGAAAAATTGATTGAAATACGCAATTTGCATATACACAACTTATCAATCTAAGAATTCTCTTTATGATAGAGCGATAAAAATGCCACATTTGGTTGCCTTGGAGTTAAAGTTGACTCAACTAAGCTTTTACAGGAGATAAACACTCCATTATTTTTTGGTAGAGATCCTGAGGTTTGAACGGTTTGGATAAATAATTATTCATACCTATTTCAATGCATTTATCCGCCTCTTGTTTTGAGGCGTTTGCGGTAAGGGCTATAATTGGAATATCGGAGCTTTCTCTTATTTTTTTAGTGGCTTCTATTCCGTTCATTTCAGGCATTTGAATATCCATTAATACCAAATCATACTTTTTGGATTTAAATGCTTCGACGGCGAGTTTTCCATTTTCAGCAATATCTACTTCTACTTTATCTGACCAAGTTTGTAGTACTTTTTTGGTGGACATTTGGTTGAGGAAATGATCCTCTGCCATCAATATACGAAGTTGCTCAACTGGTTTTTGGAACTCAAATGTATTGGAGGTGGCACTTATTTCAATTGGTAAATTCAGAACAATTTTGTTTCCTTTTTCACCTTCTGTAAAATCAATTTGGCCACCTAAATTTTCTACCAATTTTTTAACAATATTAAAGTTGAGGGTATGGCGTTGCTCGTTGGTCAGATTGTTTTGATCAATATCACTGTCAACTTCCTGTATTTCTTTGAAGCCAAATGGCTTTCCATTATTAGAAATATTAAAACTTAAAATTGATTTATCATTGATTTCAACCTTAGTATAAAGTTTTTCTCCGCTACTCATTTTTCCTAAGAGCAAATCAATTAGATTGAAATACACCAAAGAAATTTTCCCCCCGTCCGCCAATATTTTCTTAGGAGCGCTTTTATCAATGTCGAAATTTACTTGAATTTTTGCATTTTCAGCTTTGATGCTTACTAATTTATCAAGTCCGTTCAAAAATTCTGTAGTAACGTATTCTTCGATTTTTTTCGTCAGTTTTCCTCCTGAAAGGACACTGAAGTTCATCATATTGTTCAAAACAATAGACAGGTCATCAACCGAAGTTTTTAGTTTAGAAATAAAATCTGATTGCTGAAGTGAGGTCTTTGTATTTTCAAGTAGGTAAAGCAAACTGATTACTGAATTCAGCGGTGTTCTGATTTGAAAGTTCATACCTTCAAAAACCTGCTCTTGTATTTTTGCTTCTTGATTAGAAATTTGTTTTTCGAATAATAATTGCTCCGATAGTTTTCTTTCAGTAATATCTTGAAGCGCACCGACCAAAAGCACTTTTTCGAAATATTCATCAAAATATATTTTGGCCTGAATGGCTAAATGTTTGATTTGTTTGCCGCCGACGATGATTCGGTGCTCAATGCGATGCATTTGCCCATCTTTACCTGAATTTTCAAAAAACTTTTCAACAGCTTCTCTGTCTTCTCGGTGTACATATCCCAAATAATCTGAAAGCGAAGGAGAAATTGTTTCTGGTTCGAACCCAAAAATTCTAAAAATTTCATCAGACCACTTCATTTTAAAACCAACAATATCCATCTCCCAATTTCCAAAATGTGCCAACTCCTGTGCCTCCAAATATCGGTTTTCACTGACTGCCAATTCCTTGGCCATTTCTTCCAATCTTGAGTGTGTCTTGAATCGTTGCAAGGCATAACGAATAGAACGACCAAGCGTTTTGCCATCAAACTGACCTTTAACCAGAAAATCTTGAGCACCAGCCTTGATTGCTTGATTTCCAATAATCTCGTTATTCATACCGGTCATTACAATAATTGGTACGAAAGGCACCTTCTCCATAAACCGAGAAAGTGTTTTGTAGCCATTACTGTCAGGAAGCGATAAATCGAGTAGGACAATCTCAATATCATTTGTGTTGACCATTTCGATACCATCAACCAAAGAATCGGTGGTATGGAATTCATGCTTAAAGCCGACATCGTTTAGGTAAATACGAATCAAATCTACATCACCCTTATTATCTTCAATCAGTAGGATTGGAACCTTACTTTTCGTATTCATCAATATCTTGGTTTGGCAGATCTACACATCAAATTCAAAATAAAATCTGATGTTAAAGTGCAATTTTTTGATTTCGGTGTTTTGAAGGATTGTTGATTTGAGTATGAAAGCAGCGAGATATTTATAAAATAAATTAACTTGCCGTTCGGTATTAATGCTTTTTAAAACGAGTACTACATAATCATCAACAAATGCAAATTTCAAGCCAATTCAGAGAGAAATACACTGATTTTCTTACGAAAAAGAAACTAAATCAATCTCCGCAAAAATTGTACGAACCAGTCAACTACATTCTGTCAATTGGTGGAAAAAGAATGCGGCCTCAATTAGTGTTGTGGGGCTGTTATTGTTTTGATGATAATTGGGAGCGGGCTTTGCCTGTTGCACATGGAGTCGAGGTGTTTCACAATTTTACTTTGGTTCATGATGATATTATGGATGAAGCGCCACTTCGCAGAGGGAAAAGCACCGTACATCATAAGTTTGATACCAATACAGCGATTTTATCTGGAGATGTAATGTTGTTATTATCCTATGATTATTTGTTTGAAGTTGAAAAGGGTAAATATTTCAAGAAGTTATTTCCTGTTTTTAATAAAATTGCAATAGAGGTTTGCGAAGGCCAGCAATACGACATGGATTTTGAAACTATGGACAAGGTCACAGTCAAAGAATACCTTAAAATGATTGAATTGAAAACGGCTGCTTTGCTTGGTGGAGCGGTTCGTTTGGGCGCAATTGTAGGTGGAGCGAAACAACGCGATGCCAAGTTAATTGAGCAGTTTGCTCGGTGGATGGGCGTGGCATTTCAAATACAAGACGATATTTTGGACTCGTTTGGTGACCCAAAAAAGTTTGGTAAAAAAGTAGGTGGAGACATTGCTCAAAACAAAAAAACTTTGCTTTATCTGACTGCGCTCAAACAAAGCAAAGGAAGTCAGAAAAAGGAATTATTGACATTATATTCAGGTGAAATGGAGGATGAAAATTTAAAGATCGAGCGAGTTAAAGAGATTTTTAGAGATTTGAAAGTGGTTGAAACTGCACAAAAATTTCAAAATGATTATATTGAAAAAGCATACCAACAACTTAAAAAAGTAAATGCACCAAAATCACGAAAAGATGCCTTAAAGAATTGGGCAGAGCAATTGGTAGTAAGAGAAGTTTAACTTTCTTGTGGCATTAACTTTGGATAGGTATGTTGGATTACTCTCATTATTTTAAGACTTTTGTACTTTAAACATAATAATGAAGTAATATTTATCTTACGAATCAAATTATAAATTCCATAAACATGAAAAAAGTATTAATTCTTCTCTTTAGCCTTAGTTTTTTTGGACTTGATGCTCAAGTGAAGCAACAAACGCGAACTAATAGAAAACAAACTATCAAGAAAAATACAGACGGGAAATTGGTTCCCAAGTACAAGAGATTTGAGAAAACACAAGCTAAAGCAGAGAAAAAAAATCAAAAAAAGGCAGCTCCAACTTTTGAAGGTGCAATCAAACTTATCAATTCTGATGTAAAAGGATTGAAAGGAGAGTTTTTGATTGATGGTAAAAAAGTTGCCGCAATATTGCCTGGTGCGACAAAAGCAGGAAGTAAGTTTTTTATCTTAAATGACGAAAGAGCAGAAATTTCTCTTCAAACTCAACAAGGAAGTAAACTTGCAATCAAACAAAGAAGAACGCCATTGAGTTTGCCAAAAGGCCTTTCAACTGGTAAAAAAGATAAAGGTGTTGCAAAAATTATCAAAACAGGCAAAACCAAAACTATTGGTGAGTACAAATGTCATGAGGTCACCATCAAAGATAATGTGACTGATTTTCAAGCTTGGGTGACGATGCAAGTGCCAGTTAATATTAAAGATATTCTTCCGATGACTGTGACGGTTGCTGAATATTTGAATTTAGTAAATTCCAGAGATGGAATCATGCATGCGATGGTTATGGAAGCAACTCAAAGAGATATCGCTTCCGGAAAGTCGTTTACCATTACAGCGCAGGTAGAGAAGAAGAAAATCAAGGATAAAGAATTTAAAATCCCAGATGGATATCGTTTGGTTGATCAAACAAGAATGAGTACAAACGTAAGAGCAATTTCTCCTGCTGCAAGTGTTGGAGCTGCACAAAATAAAGCAAAAGATGCTTTGAAAAAAATGCAAGATGCTCATGCAAAGGAAGCTCCAGCTACGCCAGCCTCCCCGATAAAAGAGTAAATTCTACTAATTTTAAATACAATACTTGAAGAAGCCTCGCATTTGATGCGAGGCTTTTTTTATATTTGAAATTAAAAAGATGAAACGATTATTTTTACTCTCCATTTTCGCTTTTCCATTGGTTCTTTTTTCTCAAAACCAGATTCCTGATGTTGAAATAGTAAACGTAGATAACGACTTGACTAACAAGGAGTTAACTGTAACTTACAATCTTTTCGATGCCGAAAATGATGAATGTAATGTCGTCGTATTTTTATCAGAAAATGGCGGAGTGACATTTCCTTTGGAAATGATGGCAACCGGAGATCAGGGGAGTGGAATTCAACCTGGAATGAACAAAATTGTAAAATTCAACTACGGCTCACAAACGACAAATCTTGCTGTAAAAATTTTGGCAATGGATGGTGGTTCATTTGATATTGAAGAAATTTTCGCCAAAGTTGATAGCAATGAATTGAGAAATCAGCTTTCGTTTTTTCAAGGAATCAGGCATAGAGTTACTGGGAAAGAGCATTTGGAAGCCACCAAAGATTCGATAGAAAATGCATTCGAAAATGCAGGTCTTGAGTGGGAATCTTTTCCATTTAATTTGGGGACTTATGAAGCAAAGAACATTGAAGGCAAACTGCGAGGTACGGTATTCGATGGTGATTATTTAATGGTTGGAGGGCATTTTGACTCGGTTTTTGACTCTCCTGGTGCAGATGATAATGGTTCTGCAATTGTGGGTATGTTGGAAGCCCTTCGAATTTTAAAAGATTACCGTTTTCAAAAAACAATAAAATTTATTGGTTTTGATTTGGAAGAAGAAGGACTTAATGGAAGTATCCATTACACTGGTAATAACCTGCATCCCGAGGAGAATTGCAATGGATTTTTTGATTTTGAAATGATAGGATATTATTCAAATGAACCTGGAAGTCAAAGCTTGCCTACTGGATTCGAGATTTTGTTTCCAGATGTTTTAGCTGAGCTTGCAGCGGATTCTTTTCGAGGAAATTTTATTAATGTTATTGGAAATACGGACAACAGTTTTGAACTTCAAAATAGTTTTGAAACAATAGGTAAACAGCATGTTCCTGATTTGAAAATCATCGGTTTATCTGCTCCCGGAACAGGAGTATTGACGCCCGATTTATTGAGAAGTGACCATGCTCCCTTTTGGCTGGCAGGGCTTCCAGCGATAATGATTACAGATGGAGCTAACTTTAGAAATCCACATTATCACGGCCCCAATGATGTGTTGGATTCTTTGAATTTTACATTTATGAGCAAAGTGGTCAAAGCCACAATTGCCACAATTGTTGAATTGGCCGAACCGCATCACGCCAACTACGACATCGCAGTTTTTGGTCCAACAGTTGGGATAAATGATATTAAGAATGAGCAAATAAACGTTTACCCAAATCCAGCGTCAAAAAGCCTTTGGGTAGAAACAGAAAACGCTCAAAATTCAATTGAAAATTTAAAGGTTTTTGATTTAATGGGTAAGGAGGTTTTTAGTTCAAAAAACGTCAATCAACCTAAAATTAACTTATCGGTTGAGCATCTTGTTTCAGGGGCTTATTTTTTACAACTCATTGTAAATGAGCAGATTATAAATGAAATATTTATTGTTGATTGATATTAGTCTTTATTTTAAATCGGGTTTTAAAAAAAAACGATTTCGTTTATTTTTGAATAAGTCGCTTATAATTTATGAAGGTACATATTGAAAAATTTGAGAAGACAAATAAATGGGTTGTTTTGACTTGTTTCATTCTGTTTGCTTTTGCATTTGAGACCGCAGAAGCACAAAGAGGATGTACCGATCCTCAAGCAAAAAACTACGATAAAACGGCAGTAGAGAACGATGGGAGTTGCATGTATAATGAAACAGATTATACCCCAATTTGCCTCTCTACTTTGGAGGATGAACTCAATGAATGCTCTGGCCTTCAATTTATTGATCATCAATTATTTGCCATAAATGATGGCGGAAACGGCCCTCAAGTATTTGAGATTGATAGCATGAAAGGGCAGATTATTAGAAGTATATGGATTGATGGTACTACGAATGTTGATTGGGAAGATCTCACTGCTGATAATGACTATTTGTACATCGGAGATTTTGGAAATAACTTAGGAACAAGAAGAAATCTGAAAATAATTAAAGTACCAAAATCTGAATTGGGTAGCGATACAGCAAGCTCAGAGGAGCTAACATTTAATTATGCAGATCAGGTAGATTTTACCCCTCAAAACCGAAACAATGATTATGATTGCGAAGCATTTTTTGCTCATGGAGATAGTCTTTATTTATTTTCAAAAAACTGGGTAGATGAGAAAACGCGATTGTATGTTTTGCCAAAATCTGGTTCTAATATTTCAGTAAGCCCTAAAGCCGAATTCGATGTAAATGGGCAAATTACAGCAGCTGATATTTCCAGTGATGGAAAGCAAATTTTGCTTTTAGGTTATACTGAGCAGGGAAATACATTTATGTGGTTACTCTTTGATTATCAGGACTTTAGCCCTTTTTCTGGAAACAAAAGAAAGATAAAATTGGGTAGTGTTGTGGTTCGTGCACAAATCGAAGCACTGACTTTTCAAACTGATGATGAAGGCTTTATTGGTGGAGAAGATTTCTCTGTTATTGAGGGGAAATTTACTCATTTTAAAATTTCACAATGGATTAACAATCCCTCTTCGACCAATAATTTCGCAGCGGCTGATTTACTTCATTTGTATCCCAATCCATTTGATGAAGAGTTATTGGTTGATGTAAAAACCGATGGATTGAAAATCAAGAAAATTGAAATTTATAATTCGCTTGGAAAACGAGTCATTCGTAAAAGGAAAAACTTGAAAAAACGAATTAGAATAAATGGAAAGAAGTTAGAATCTGGTCTTTATGTGATGCGAATTTTTACAAAAAATAGTGGAGTGATTGTTCGTAAAGTAGTAAGGCTCTAAGAGCTTGTTTAGAGTTTTATCAATTGGCTGTAAATGACAAATTTTATTCTGAATTGCGTTAAAAATCCTCGTCGATGCTAAGGCATCGCCTGCGTTTTTTGCCTTATTAAAAACAAAATTTCTTCATTTTCGGTCAATCATAAAACTTTAAACAAGCTCTAAACTGAAAAACGCCTCCTCAACCGAGGTCGAGGAAGGCGTTCTTGTATAAACAAACAAAAAACATTAGCCAAATTTCATCCGTTAAACAGCGGTTTAAGATGATTGTTTAAAGAATTTCATTTTTTTTACTTCTAAAAAATAAAGCCTTGATAATTCGTTGATTATCAAGGCTTTGTTATTTATCTATAATGTCCTTGGAATTACATTTCTTTCGTCCAAGCATCTCTTTCAGTTGACATCTGCCAAGCTGCACCGCCATTTTCAATTGCATTGAAAAGTGGCAGCCACTCAGTAGGGCCAGCTGACTCAGTCAAAATTTCATATCGTCGAAGTTGAACGATAATGTCCAATGGATTTATCATAACTGGACACGCCTCAACACAAGCGTTGCAAGTTGTACAGGCATGAATTTCTTCACGAGATATATAATCAAAAAGTGTTTTGCCATCAGCAAAAACATCTTTTGAAAGTTGGACACCTTCTGCTTTTTTATCCGCAGCAATATATTCTTCGTTTCCTGAATCCAATTTTTTTCCAATCTCTTCTGCTCGGTCACGTACATCCATCATTATTTTACGAGGAGAGAGTTTCTTGCCGGTTTGATTGGCTGGACACTCTGAGGTACATCTTCCGCACTCGGTACAGGTGTACGCATCCATCACATTTTTCCAACTCAAACCCATCACGTCATTTGCGCCGAATTCGGGTAACTCTGCATCCATTGGCATTTCCTCAGCTGGGGTATCTCCGATGCCCATCATACCCTTTACCTCATTCATGATTTCAGGCATGTTTTCAATTTCTCCTTTTTGCGTCAATTTTGCATAGTAAGTATTGGGAAACGCCAACATGATGTGAAGATGCTTTGAATAAGGAAGATAATTCAAAAATGCAAAAACCACCAAAATATGAAGCCACCAACCTGCTCTTTCTAAAATCACTAAGGTTGATTGTTCCAATCCACCAAAAAGCATTGGCCCGAGCCAACTACTTACTGCCAAAGTTCCAGTAGAAGGGTAGTGCGCAGGATCTAATTTTTGAAGTAAGGTATCTGCTCCATTCATCGTGAAAATTCCAACCAACAGCAGTAATTCACCATAAAGGATTAGATTTCCATCCAATTTTGGCCATCCTTCCATTTCAGGTTTTACAAATCTTGGAACCTTCAAAAGGTTTCTTCTTGCCAAGAATACAAGCGTAGAAATGAATGCTAATAATGAAAGGATCTCAATGAAATTGAGGATGAATGTGTATAATCCCCCTAAAATTGGAGCAAAAAATCGATGCACATGAAATATTCCATCTACAAATATTTCAATCAACTCAATTTGCGTAAACAGGAAGGCAGCATAGATGAAGAAGTGAAAAACAGCTGGAATCCAGCGTTTGAACATCTTCTTTTGACCGAAAGCGATTAAGAAAACATTCTTCCATCTTTCGCCTGCATCGCCTTCTATTGCCACATCTTTTCCGAGCAGAATATTCCTTCTTACTCTCATGAATTGTTTCCCACCAATGCCAAAGGCAACCGCAGCGATAAGGATAAAAATTATTGATTGAATCATAGTTGGAATTTACATTTCGCAAAATGAAATTGATTTCATCTTACTTTTTGCCAAAGAAAATAATAATTTCGGATTTCATGAACCTGAATCCAATGTTTCTGTTTCGAAACTTGGTATTTGGTTTAGTTCTAAAGTAATATTTATGGGAAAAATTTCAATTTTTTGGTTTAGAAGGGATTTGCGTTTGCATGACAATGCTGGTTTTTATCGCGCTTTAAAAGGTGATTTGCCAGTTTTGCCGATATTCATTTTTGATAGAAATATCTTAGATGAATTACCCAAAAATGATGCGAGAGTTACGTTCATTCACAATACGATTTCTGATTTGAAAAATGAATTGGAAAAATTGGGTTCTTCGCTCATCGTAAAGTACGGAAATCCAAAAGAAGTTTGGTCAGATTTGATAAATGAATATGAAATTCAAAAGGTTTTTACAAACCATGATTTTGAACCGTATGCTCAAGAAAGAGATGAAGAGATTCGTCAGCTTTTAGAACAAAAAAATGCCTCTTTTCATACCTATAAAGATCACGTTATTTTTGAAAAAAATGAGGTTTTAAAAAAAGATGGAACGCCATACACGGTGTTCACACCTTACAGCAGAAGATGGAAAGAAAAACTTCAAACCAAAATTTCAAATCTTCAAAACGAGAAAGGAAAATCTGTTGAACTTTCTTATTTTTTTAAACCATATCCTAATGAGAAATATTTTTCTAATTTATTGAAGGTCAATAAGTTAGAATTGATTGAGCTATCTGAAATGGGTTTTGAAAAATCAGAAATGGATTTTCCAAAACCAACTGTTACGCGTGGTTTAATCAAAGATTATGGCGAAAAAAGAAACTTCCCAGCAATAGATGGAACCTCAAAATTAGGACTACATTTTAGGTTTGGAACGATCAGTATTCGAGAAAAAGCATTGAAGGCTATTAGCCTTTCTGATGTCTATTTAAGTGAGTTGATTTGGAGGGATTTTTATGCGATGATTTTGGCACATTTTCCTCAAGTTGTTGGCAATGCCTTTCGGCAAAAATATGAGGCAGTTGAATATCGTAACAACCAAGCAGAATTCCAATTTTGGTGCGATGGGAAAACGGGTTATCCGATGGTGGATGCAGGTATGCGCGAGCTCAATACGACAGGTCATATGCACAATCGAGTACGCATGGTAGTGGCCAGTTTTTTGACCAAACACCTGCTTATTGATTGGCGCTGGGGAGAGGCATATTTTGCAGAAAAACTATTGGATTTTGATTTAGCAAGTAATAACGGAGGTTGGCAATGGGCAGCAGGTTGTGGTACAGATGCGGCGCCATATTTTAGAATTTTCAATCCAGAATCACAGCAAAAGAAATTTGACAAAAATTTCGAATATATCAAGAAATGGGTTTCTGAGTATGGAACTGATGCTTATCCCGACCCAATTGTGGATCATAAACTCGCAAGAGAACGATGTTTGAAGGCTTATAAGGATGCTTTGGCTAAAAGTTGATTATAAATTTTCGATTAGTTTTCAATTTGAAAAGTAACCCTAAGTCTATACGCCCCAGATAGTTTGTGACTAACTCTTTCGTTTTCAAATCTACTTTCACTGCCAAAAGATTGAAGCATTTCTAATAGTAATTCATACTGTTCTGTATTAAAATCAGATTGTTTTTTGAAAATCGAAGCACTGGTCGTGTCATCATCAATATTCAAAATTTTAGTAATTTTCTTTCCAACTATTTTGGAGATAACTGCTGCTTTTTCGACTGCATCTTCCAACGCACCAATAGCTCTGACATCTTCATTTTCAAAATTATGTGGTTTGAACAGATAAAAGGTTTTAGAAACTTCAAATTTGTTTTGTTCACAAAGCAGCATTAGTTTCAAAATTTCTGAAAAATCGGGAGAGGTGAATTTTAATTTTTTATTGGGGGCGCCCATCAAGACATCCTCTTTGATTTCTTTAAAATCTTTTCTGCTCCAACCAAATTCCTTTATATATTCTTCAAATTGATATTCTTGTTCCTCTAAAGTCCTAAACCCAACTGCGGGGTCACATTTGGTTTTGTCTTCTAAAAATAAGATCTCAACACCGTATCCAATTGGACGATCTGAATATTTATTATTTCCAAGTATGGTTAAAGTGGAAATTGATTCTTCTTGCTGTCCGTAAATAGTATTTGAAAAAAACAGAAAGCAAAAAGCAATTGCCAAAAAAAGTTTTGATTTCATTTTAAGATTTGATTTTAGCTGATTGTCAAATTATGATGTTAATCAAGTAACTCAAATGTGATGGTAACTTTATAGGCTTTTGAAATGACTTGCTTTTTTTGTTCTCCTAAATTATTGCAACAGCCACTTGAGGTATCTTCAATATTTAGAATTTTTCCAAGTTTTTTATCTATTTTATTGCATAAAGATTTTGCCTTTCTTTCTGCGTCTCGTATGGCTTCAATTGCAAGACTTTCTTCAATGGAATCATCATTTGAGGAATGATAATATTTAGAAGATGTAAGTTTAAATCCTTCAATTTTTAAATCTGAAATTTCACCATAATCTTTGGCTTCGATAAGTAAATTATAGGATTCAGTTCTTGTTTTTTGGTATTTTTTTGACTGCGCAAAAATTGGTGTCAAATTTTTCTCTAAATATCCTAATCCTTCCAGATTTTGGACAAATTCTTTGTAAACTTCATCATAAGAACGATATGGGATTTTGCGATATTCATTGGGCTCAACCTCAGAAAGGCTAAGGACAACCATCAGTTTATCCGCTACAGACTCAGTTTTAGCATTGCCAATAATTCGAATAAAACGTTCCGTACTTTGAGCCGAAGAATTGACGCAAAAGGAAGTAAAAATAATTGTAGAAAGAATAATTGATTTCATGATTTTCATAGAATTCGTTTTTTTTAATGAAAAATAAATTTAGAAAACAAACCTGTAATATTTACGATGGATTAGACGCCTTTAGAGCCTTTCAGTAACAAAGAATATTTTACAAATTAGTAATTCAGTAACAATGGATAGTAAAAATGTTAATATTTAAAATACAACGAAATTATTTGATTGATTAAGGTTCTTTCACCTCTTTGCTTTATTATATTTGCGACGATAACCTCGAGCCTACATTATTAATCCAAAGCTCAATAAAACGAACAAATGCTTGATCTTGAATCGGTGGTGGCGTTAGCCAAAAAGAAAAATTCTCAAATCTTATTCCTCGCTGCAATGCTTATCGGTATTGTTTTTTTATTTACAAATAGTGTCGGAAGTAATTATCAATTTCAATCAATGGGCATGACGCCGTCGATTGGAAATTTTGAATTATCAAATCCTGATCTCAAGTGGGGATTCGCAATTGATACTTTTCAGGTAACTGAAAATACAATTAAGAACAATGAATTTTTTGGTGAGGTTCTCCAGAAAAATCAAATAGAATATCCAATTATTGAAAAAATCATAAATACTTCAAAAGACTTTTTTGATGTAAATAATTGGCGAGTTGGAAAGAATTATTACTTTCTGAAAAAAGAAAATTCAGAAAAACCAGATTACTTAATTTATGAACCAAACGTTTATAAATATTACAAATTTGACTTAAAAACGGGTACAGGTGCTGTAATTGAGCATCCTATCAAAAAAGAACTTAAAACTGCCTCTGGTGTAATTTCGAATTCATTGTGGCAGACGATGGTAGATGCGGGTTTGAGCTTTGATTTAGCGGGTAAAATGGAAGGGGCATTGCAGTGGTCGATTGATTTTCATCATGCACAGCGAGGCGATAAATTCAAATTATATTTCGAAGAAGAATCAATAGATGGAAAAACTGTTGGCGTCGGTTCTCTGTACGCAGCAGCATACAAAACTGGTGAAAACGAATTTCAAGCTGTTTATTTTGACGAAGGAGAACATCCTGGGTTTTATGATTTGGAAGGTCGCCCGATGAATAAAGGCTTTTTAATATCTCCAGTTAAATATTCAAGAATTTCTTCTGGATTTAATAGAAGAAGATTTCATCCTGTTTTGAAAAGAGTGCGTCCGCATTTAGGAACTGATTATGCTGCTCCACGTGGTACACCAATTTTAGCAGTTGGTGACGGCGTTGTTTTGGAAGCAAGAAGAAGAGGTGGAAATGGAAATTACGTCAAAATAAACCATAACAAAACTTATCAAACGCAATATTTGCACATGCAAAAATTTGCAAAAGGAATAACTTCTGGAGCGCATGTTAAGCAGGGGCAGGTAATTGGTTATGTCGGTTCAACTGGACTGGCAACTGGGCCTCATGTTTGTTTTAGATTTTGGAAAAACGGCAAACAAGTTAATCACCGTCGTTTACAATTTCCTCCTCCAAAACCACTTCCTGCTACGGAAATGGGTGAGTTCGTAGTTGTTCGAGATAAATTAATGGAAACATTAAATACCGTTGATTATCCAGAATTAAAAGAAGAAACTCCTGAAAGTGAAACTGAAATTTCTGCCGAGAAAGGAGAAGATTTGTCCGAAGCTATAATGACGAATCCTTAATTTGATTCGGGAATCTGCTCCTATCTTTTTTAATGAGTTAAAAATATGTAATGGCCCAACTTTGTTGTGGAATTGTTGCGAGTTGCGTGGTACGAGTTACGCAAATTCGTACCACGCAACTCGCAACAGTTTAATTGGAAGTAGTGTGATTCAGGTCCTACTTATTTTTTAATTGAATATCTCTTCCTAAAGTTTACGCTCGATTACATCCTTTGATTGGAGAAATATTATCCATCAACAAATTTCCATTATAATATTTTGACTTCGAATCATCAAAACCTGCTTCAAAAATCAAGTATTTGAGCTTTGATTTTGGAGTAAATTGGATATTATGATTTAGCCAATTGGTATTTTCAATAACTCCAGATTCGTATAGTAGTTGTGTTTTATCACATTTGCTTGCGCCTCCCCAAACCCGCAATTTTATTTTTCCATTGTATCCAGAGTAGGTTTTCGAGTAGGCTAAATCCATGGCAAAACTATAGCAAATCCCTTTTTTTAACGGTTTTTTGGTGCGTTGTGCAATGCTTTCAAAGGTTCCATCCATTCTTGTGATAATACCTGCATAAGTTTCTCCTTCAGATGCTTCGGTATAAACACCCCAATAACCAGGAAGAATATCTGGAGTCGTTTTGGGTTCACACCCAATCCAACCGACTGGTATAGTGGCATCCTGCGCCTCTCCTTCAAACGAGGAATTGTTCAAAGAAAACTGCGCTTTAGCAGAAAATGTAGTGCAAAGGAGTAAAAGAAGCAATAAAAATATTCTCATTATTATCAGTCTGTTTGGACTTTATTCTGAAATAGTTTGTAGAGCAACGGATGATTATTTTTTTGCTAATTGAGGCAAAAAATCTAAGCATAGCCTTAGCTATGGTTCTATTCTTTAACGAAAAGTAGCGGAAAAAGAAGTATTCGTTTGCATACGAAATATTTTAGAATAAAGTCTTTTGTCCCCAAGGTAATTGTATCCTTCCTTTTTTCTACTTTTGCGATTCAATTTTAACTTACATTTTAAATTTTGTAATGTCTTCTGCTAAAAAAGTCAAAGTTCCAGGTACTAAACCAAACTATCTTTACTCTATCATTGGAGTGACCTTGGTTTTGGTCATGCTCGGTTTTTTTGGGATGATGATGATACAGGCGCAAGAGATTATGCGCTTTATGAAAGAGAAAGTGGAAGTAGTCGTTGAGTTGAAAAATGATATTAGCCAACAAAATCGAGACAAATTCATTCGAGATATATCAAGTCAAGCTTTCGTTAAAAATGGAAGTGTAAAATTTCTAAGTAAAGAGGAGGGAGCAACCATGTTGCAAGAAGAATTTGGAGAAGAATTTTTGAAATTGGATATGCCCAATCCGCTATTTGATGTGGTAACTTTCAATATAAATAGCTCTTATTTGAAAGACAATACCATTAGCGGACTGATAAAACCTTTTAAAGAAAGTTTTGTGGTGCGCGATATTTATTTTCAAGAAAATATCGCAGTGATGATATCCCAAAATCTTAAACAAATAGGTTGGGTTTTCTTATTTATAGGTCTGTTTTTACTTTTTATTGCTATTTTCCTGATTCATAATACGATTAGATTAGCCCTCTATTCCAATCGTTTTTTAATAAAAAATATGGAGTTGGTGGGCGCCTCTTGGGAGTTTATCAGTCAGCCTTACATAAAGAAAAGTGCAATTCACGGATTTATTAGTGGAGTTTGTGCGGTTTTAGCTTTGGCGGGGATTCTACTTTTTATCCAAAGTGATATTCCTGAAATAAAAGAAGTAACAAACTACCAATCGCTTATATTCTTAATGGTCATTTTGATTGTTTTGGGAATAGTTATTTCGGCAGGTAGTACTTTTTACGTTGTAAATAAATACCTTCGCATGCGAGTTGACGAAATGTATTAATACGAGTTGTGCGTCAATTTTTATATAATTTGCATCTAACTGATTTTAAATAAATAACATCTAAATGAGTCAGAAGAAAAATACGAATTCTAAGACGAAAAAAAGTAAAGTAGTAGTTACGAGTAAAGGCCAAAAGGCCAAATCTAAAGCTGTACCGACTGTTAGTAAAAGAGCTGCCCAAAGTTCTAAAACTACGCGTCAGCCAGAAGAAATGATGTTCAACCGCGACAATTACATTTTTATGTTGGCAGGTATTGGTTTGATTTTACTTGGATTGGCGTTGATGTCAGGAGGTAAAATGCCAAGTCCAGATGTTTGGGATGAAAGCATCATTTATGGGTTTAGAAGAACTGTTTTGGCACCGTTTGTGATTTTAGCGGGTTTAGGATTAGAAGTTTATGCTATTTTTAAATAGTTGAAATCTTTTTAATTCCCCTCATAATTTTTCATAGAATCAATCAAAATTAATGGGACTTTTTGAAGCAATCGTTCTTGGTATCATCCAGGGATTAACGGAATTTTTACCTGTAAGTAGCAGTGGCCATATCGAAATCGGTCAAGCTGTTTTGGGAATGGATAGCCTTAAAGAAAACGAGCAACTTTTGAGTGTCGTTTTGCACGCCGCAACCGCTTTAAGTACGATTTGGGTTTTTAGAAAAGACATTGGTGAAATTATCAAAGGATTTTTTAATCCAACCGATGAAGACGAACGTTCTTTTGTCTGGAAAATTATCATTTCCATGATTCCTGCTGCATTTGTCGGATTGTTTTTTGATGATGCATTGGATGCTCTTTTTGAGGGGCAATTGAGATTAGTTGGGTTTATGTTGCTGATTACTGGAGCTCTTTTATTTGTAGCAGACAGAGCAAAAAATACGGTAAGAAAAGTTAGTTATTCAAATGCAGTAATAATCGGATTGGCACAAGCATTTGCGATTTTACCCGGAATTTCTCGTTCAGGAGCAACAATTTCTACTTCCGTTTTATTAGGAATCGATAGAGAAAGAGCTGCAAGATTTTCGTTTTTAATGGTAGTCCCTTTGATTATGGGAAAAATGGCGAAAGATATTTTAGATGGAAAAATGGTTATGTCAGAAGATATGGCGCTTCCATTACTTGCAGGTTTTGTTGCTGCATTTTTCACTGGCGCATTAGCATGTACTTGGATGATAAAATTGGTAAAAAGTAGTCGCCTATGGTGGTTCGGAATTTACTGTATCATCGTTGGGTTGATTGCTATCGCTAAAACTTCTGGACTATTTTAATGGAAGAACTCATCCCTCTAAATAAGTCTGAAATTGAATCCGCTGATTTTCAAGCAGGCATTATGCTTTTGGTTGATAAACCGAAAGGTTGGACCTCGTTTGATGTCGTAAATAAAGTACGTTGGGCTATTCGAAAAAAGCTAAATGTCAAAAAGATTAAGGTTGGTCACTCTGGAACATTAGATCCAATGGCAACTGGTTTGTTGGTTCTTTGTATTGGAAAATGGACAAAGAAATTATCCTTATTGGAAGGGCTTCCAAAATCATATCATGGCACCATGAAGTTTGGAGAAACAACGCCTTCTTATGATGCAGAGTCGGAAGTGGATGGCACTTTCCCAACTGACCATATTTCAAAAGAACTTTTAATAGAAAAAACAGAACAATTCAAAGGTTGGATTGACCAAACGCCTCCAATGTTTTCTGCGATAAAAGTGAAAGGACAACCACTTTATAAATTAGCTCGAAAAGGAATTAAAATTGAAATCAAGTCTCGAAAGGTAGAAATCACAAAATACGAATTGCCAAGAGTAGAGATGCCAGAAGTGGATTTTGAAATTGATTGTAGTAAAGGAACTTACATCCGTTCTTTAGCTTATGATTTAGGAAAAGCGGCAGATAGTGGAGCACACTTGATTGCTTTGAGAAGGACTTCGATTGGCGATTATTCGATTGATAATGCTTTTGATTTGATGGAGTTGGTGGAGTTGATTCATCCAGAATCTGAAAGCTAATCAGTTGAAATATAAATGTTGTTTGATGTAAAAAGTGTCGGACACCTTTAAGGTGTCCGACACTTCTCGTTTAAAGTGAAACTTCAAAATGACACTTGCCGTTTTTTTTCTAAAACCCCTTAAACAAATCATCTCCATCATCCAACATTCCAGCCAAAAGATCATTGAAATTAATTCGTTCCTCCAAGATTTCTTTATTGACAATTTCGAACTCAGCAAGTCCGTGAATGATTAATTCTTTGAAAAGGTATTCGTCCTTTTTATCGATTTTCAGTTTAGTAACCAATCGTTTCAGACCTTGAACTTTGTCCAATTCTTTTTTGAAATCTTTGTCAGAGGAATCATTTAATAAATCCACTTCATTTCCACCCGAAAACCATGCTCTGATGATTCCATAAGTATCAGTGGAAATATCGTCCTTTTTTAGTTTGTTCGGGTCATCAAAATATTCTTGGAAAAGAGTTTTGATTCCTGCATTGACTAACTTCATTGCAACGTCATACGGGCCTTCCTGTTCACCTTCATAAACTAACTCAACCTTTCCTGTAATAGCAGGAATGACGCCCCAAAAATCTGAAATACGAGCAGTAGTTGATTTTTCACCATTCAAATACATACGACGCTCAGCAGCACTTGCCAAGTTTTCTAAACCAGAAATTGAAAGGCGCGCAGAAACACCACTATTTTCATCAATCAATTCACTTTCACGTGCCTCAAAACTGATGTATTCCATCATAGTTTTTAAAGCTTCTGGGATGTAAACATTTTTCTTTTGACCATCTGCCAATTTTGCCTCTTGTGAAGTAATGAATTTTGCAATTTCAATTGACTTAGGGTAATGTGTCAATATTTGACTCTCGATACGATCTTTCAGCGGAGTAATGATACTTCCTCGATTGGTATAATCTTCTGGATTGGCCGTAAACAAAAATTGAATATCCAATGGCAATCGTAGTTTGAAACCACGAATCTGCATATCTCCTTCCTGCAAAATATTGAATAGTGAAACTTGAATCCGAGCCTGTAAATCTGGCAACTCATTGATCACGAAAATGCATCTATGAGAACGAGGAATCAACCCAAAGTGAATCACTCGTTCATCAGAGTAGGGTAGTTTGAGCGTAGCTGCTTTTATAGGATCAACATCTCCAACCAAATCTGCAATACTTACATCTGGCGTTGCTAATTTTTCAACATACCGTTCATCTCTATGAATCCATTCAACGGCTGTTTTATCGCCTTTTTCGGCGATAAGTTCTATTGCAAATTTTGAAATTGGATTTAATGGATCATCATTCAATTCGCTTCCAGCAACGACTGGCATATATTCATCCAAAAGGGTAGTGAGCAATCTCGCTATTCTGGTTTTCGCTTGACCTCTTAGCCCCAAAAGTAAAATACTATGACGACTCAAAATAGCTCTTTCGATATCTGGAATCACTGTGTTTTCAAAACCCAAAATACCTTTGAAAATTTCTTCCTTTTTACGAAGCTTTTCAATGAGATTTTCTCTTAACTCATCTTTCACCGAGCGGCTTTTGTATCCACTTTTCTTTAACTCTCCTAATGTCTTTGCCTTTTTCATATAGTTATTTTTTTTGATTGGAATTTGGGGTATACACTAATAGGTTCTTAGAAGAACCGAAAATTATCAGATTAGTTTAGACTTTCGTTCAAAATTGGTTGAATAAAATTTAATAATGGTTTTCGGGAATTTTGTATTGATTCTTTTTGGCTATTTGAAAGTTTATTGTAAGTCATTTTATTTTTCAATTCAAACCATAAGTCATTGTTAATCAGTTGAATATAGCCTAAGAAAGGAACTGTGAATAAAAATAACCAAAGCATTTTTGATTTGAAAACAAAACCAATGATTACCCAGAAAATATAATAAAGCAACATACCCACCGTGCCAGCTCCCCAAAAAACAGGTTGTTTAAATTCCTTTTTCTTAATTTTTTTACTAAAAAATTGACCTAAAAAAATGATAGGAAAATGAAATGCTTTTCCAATTAACCCAGGAATAAAACCGATCGCCACAAAAATCCAATGATACCATTTTGCATCAAAATGTTGATAGGAATCTGATAAATTATTCGCATTTAATAAAGCATTATATTCGTCAGCTGTTTTCTTCAATTCTTCTTTTTTAGAATCGGCTAAATCATTGATTTTATGAGCGATTTGTTGCTCGATTTTTAAAGGAATAATTGATTGTGTTTTTATAGGATAAATCTTTATTTTTTGTTCCGTTCGAGCCACATCGAATAATTGATTCGCTAATTTTTCATCCGCCTCATCTTTCACATCAATGACACATTCTTCCAAATTTTTCTTTACAGCTTGGGTCAATTTTAAAGCAGCTTTGTTTCGATTGTCAGGGTATTCGTGATGAAAATCTGAAACTCGAATCGGCGTTCCAACCTTTACCATTAATCTATTTCTTGGTTGATCCGCTTTTGTGAAATTTGCCCCAACCGGAACGATGTAAACGTCCAAATCTTTGTACGCATCTATTGAACCGAGACAGATTCTTGCCAATCCTTTGGAAAGAGGGCGTAGCCGTTTACACTGTTTGGTACTTGCCTCTGGCATTATCAAAATCATTTTATTTTTGGCCAAGGCATCGTAACAGTATTTAAAGGTATCCTCATTGTTTTGGAGCTTCTCAATTCCATCTTTTCTTCTAAAAATTGGAATCAAATGAACGCCATTCAACAAAATATTATAGAATTTTTTACCCCATAAATCACCACGAACCAAAAAATTTAAAGGCTTATCAACAAAACATGCCAAAACACACGGCTCAATAAAAGCTGTTGGATGATTGACCGCCAAAAAAACAGGTTTGTCCAATGGGATTGCCTCAATATTTTCAAGGTATATTTTCTTGAAATATACCTCAAAAGATAAAGTGGCAAACGGCCGAACAAAAGCGTAGAGCATAGATGTGTTTAGTTGAAAATAAGAACCACAAAGAAAACTATTACAAACTTAAAAACTAACACATTAAAAATATTGTAATGAATAAGCGGTTTTTAGATAGAAAAACCGGTATTTTTACACTTGTATAAAAGAATAAAACCGCCAGTTTTCTTTAGAACAAACCGATTGTTACTTATTTTATGACTGTGATCAGATTAATCCCATGGCTGGTACTACTTTTCCTTTTCCCATTTCGGGGACTTTCCCAAAATTGTGGCTGTCAAGATTGTGGAATTGATATTCCTGTGTTGAGTAACAATACGCATGATTTTATCATTAATGATTTGGTCAATTCGGATTTATCGAGTCCAACTCAAGGGGTTTGCGGGGTAGAGTTACATTTTGAACATCGTAGGGTTCGTGGGCTTGAAATGACTTTGATTTCTCCAGCTGGTCAACAGGTGCGGTTGATTGGAACGAATCTTCCAAATCCCTCAATTACAACTACAATTGGAGCGGATTGGGATATTAGATTTTTGAGAAGCATTGACCCAACCAACCCAGATCTTGGAAAAGGAAGTACTTGGTCCAACGCTGATAATTGGGCAAATGGAGGAAAATACACTGGGAATTACCATCCAAATCAAGGCAATTTAGAAGATTTCAATATGGGATCTGCAAATGGAACTTGGCAATTAAGGATTCAGAATTATGAGTTTTTTTCCAATTATTTTGGAGAGCTGATCGGTTTTCGATTGATATTTTGCGATCCAACTGGTATTAGCTGTTGTTTTGCGGAAGCAGGAGAAATCGTTGGTACAACTGAATTAGATTTTTGTGAAAATGACCCTGATTTATTGATAACGCCCAACCTCCAAGTTAATGAACCAGACACAGCAATTCATGATTTTCGGTGGTTGATTGGAAATGATTCGGTGATTGTGAAATATGATACGATTGTTGATTTACGCACCTTCGCACC
>CALHBQ010000556.1 GCA_937930815.1 uncultured Saprospiraceae bacterium
ATCATCCAAGGTGGTCGTCCAACCAAGCTCTTTATTTTCTTTTGTCAAAACAGTTCCTAAGATAAACGAGAGTTTATCACTTGCCCTTATGCGAGGAAAAAATCGCAACTCATAACCATATCTTCCCTCTCCTTGATTGTAGTCATTGAACCTTCCAACTCGCCAACGAAAATCATAAGCCAATTTTTTTCTATAATCAGAACTAAGGAAACCACCCCAAAATACAAATCGAGGTTGCTCATAATAAGTCGTCCAATTGGAAGCTCGTGGCCCAAAGAAATCACGTCCTCTAACTGGTTCGAAATAAAGCCAACTACCCAAACCCAAAAAGCCTTTGGTCACTGCTCCTACTTCTAAATTTACACCTAATTCTGTAAAAGTGTTGGGTTCGTACAAAGTACCGTAACTACTACTCATATTGAACCATCGACGATTGAATTTTCCTTTTGGTTGATAATCATTGTAAGACCAATCTCCATAATATTTTCGTTCATTCGGCGCGAAAATGATTCCCAAATCATTGATGTCGAAGTTGACACTCTCTTGGTAATACCCAACTTCCCAACGATATTTTCCAGCTACTTTTTCGAGATTTAAATTGGCGGTATTTCCAAGACTTGTGGAGTCTCCAAAGTATTGCTGTGAAAGCCCCACTTTTCCGCCAAGGGAATAGGTTTGCTTTTTATTAAAAAGGTCAAAAACGGCACCTGTTACGTTTGCATCATAAGTACTTCCCGACCGCATGACATTGGTATTAATCAGTGTCACGTAAGAATTATTGGGAAGGTTTTGGTCAAAAGAAACCACGTTGTAATTCGTCAAAGGAGCAGTGGTAACTTTACGTTGATCACCTTCCGTATTTTCAATCGTTGCTTCGGTTTGCCCCGAAACGGCATTGAAAAAACCAATCCCTAAACCTTTAGAATTTCGTCCTGAAATTTTGGTGGCGTTGAATAATTGTGATTCGAGTGGATTGCTAATGATGCCTTCATCATCAGCTGTTTCGATATTGAAATAATTGACTGGACGGCCGCCGACACGACGTGAGTAAAAGAAATTTCCTTTGTTAAAAAGTTCAACTCCTTCTGTGAAAAATTGCCGATTTTCATTGAAACGAATTTCGAACGGAGAGAGGTTTAAAACTTGATTATCTGATTGTGCTTCTCCAAAATCAGGAATCAACGCCATGTCCAAAGTGAAGGCATCGTTAATACCATATTTTACATCCATGCCACCGCCAATCGAACGTCCCCAAGCATGGGTAGGGTCACTTGATTGGTCATAATAATCTTCGAGATAAGTCACTGCAAAAGGCGTGAATGATAGGCGCAACGGAGATTTTATATCTTTAATACCATTCAAAATACCTGACTGGAAAAGTAGTTTGGAATTGTTCGGATCAACCTCATTCCAAAAACTGGTTTGACGAAAACGACGAACCATTCGAGCGAAATTGACACTCCATTTTTGCTCTGCTCCATCAGGAAAACGCAAAGCTGAATAGGGAATTTCCATTTCTACTTGCCAACCTTCATCTGTAAATTTGATTTCACTGTTCCAAACTGCATCCCAGTTAGAATCTCCTCCAAAAACATTATCAAAATTACCTTCTCCCGCTGCTGCGGAATATTTTAAATCATATTGAACGCCCGCCGCTGTCGTAAAAAAACCAAGCGCATTCGTACCATCTTGATAAGCATCAATGATGATTCCAAACCAATCCACAATTCCAATTTCATCGCGTTCGGTGAATTGCTTCATGATGCTATCAGGAGCGACATCGTTCATTTTAGCGAAGACATACATCGAAGTATTATCGTATAAAATGCGCACCTCACTGGTCGCAGGACATGATCTACCTGGATTCGGCGAATTTTCAATAAAACCATCGGCCACCGTTGCAGACAACCATTCCGGCTCATTCATTTGACCATCAATAGAAATTGAATTGATGGTTTTAAACGCCTCCAAATTTTTGGGTTGGCAAAAAGTCAAAAATGGTAAAACAAGTGTGATTACCAGTAAGATTATTCTCATGTGGGTGATTTCTTATTAAATGATTTATCTCTCTAATTACTAAAAAGATGAAATCTATATTTCTTACTAATTGGATTTTTTTGAACCACGAAAGGCACAATAGAAGACAAAAGGGATTCACAAAAGTGAGCTATGAAAAAAACTTTTGTGCTACTCTTTTGTGGCCTTTTGATTCTTTTGTGGTTCAAAAAAAACTACTCCATTATCAAGTTCTCATTCTTATTAAAAGCTTTATAACGGCCTTTGCTGAAATGAGTGCCGTTGAACTCCATTGTTTTTCGCAATTCCTTTTGCTCTTCTTCTGGTAGTTTTGAAAAGTCAGAACATTTGCTTGAGCAGCAGTTCGTGAATTTCTCTGCACATTTTTCACACTGAATAAATAAGATATGACAAGCATCGTTTGCGCAATTTACATGCGTATCGCAAGCATCACCGCATTGGTGGCATTTGGCAATCACATCCTCACTTATTCGTTCGCCCATTCGCTCATCAAAAACGAAATTCTTGCCAATGAATTTATTTTCTAACCCCAACTCCTCTGCTTTGCGGGTGTACTCGATGATGCCGCCCTCAACCATATAGACATTCTCAAAACCTTTGTGTTTGAAGTACGCGCTTGCCTTTTCGCAGCGAATACCGCCGGTGCAATACATGATGAGATTTTTATCTTTTTCTTCCTCCAACATTTTTTCCACAATCGGTAAAGAATCACGAAATGTTTCAACATCAGGTCGAATCGCATCTTTGAAATGCCCAACCTCACTTTCATAATGGTTACGCATATCTACGACGACCGTATTATCTTTATCGGTCAATTCGTTGAATGCTTTGGCATCCAATTCCACACCGCGTGCAGTGACATCAAATGACTCATCATCCAAACCATCTGCGACGATTTTAGGCCTTACTTTTATTTTTAATTTATAAAAAGATTTGCCATCATCATCGACTGCGATATTGAGGCGAATACCTTCCAAAAAAGAAATGGAATAAACCTTTTCTTTAAAAATTTCATAGTTCTTAGTCGGAAGAGAAAGCTGCCCGTTGATGCCTTCTTTGGCGATATAAATACGCCCAAAAACACCTAACTCATCAAACATCAGGTATAACTGATTTCGAAAATCATCTGGGTCAGCAATGTGTGCGTATTGATAAAAGGATAGGGTCATGCGCGGCTCCGTACTTTCGAGCATGCGCTGCTTTAACTCATCGCCATTGATGCGATTGTATAATTTTTTCATTTCAGAAATTTATGGATTGGACAATTGCAGGTTATCTGCCATAAAAATTTAGAAGTGCAAAGGTAAGGTTTTAGTTTAAAAGTCGAATTACCCCACTACTACTTCCCACATTTTCTCTTTTTGAAAATATCTTTGAGCGAGTGCTTGTAAATCTTTTGCAGAAACACTTTTGACTGTTCGAATCAAATCATCCAAATAAGTAAATGGCAAATCATTGGTTACAATGGTTCGAATCACATCCGAAGTATTGAACGGGCCATCGAGCATCGTCAACATATTTCCGAGTAGA
>CALHBQ010000557.1 GCA_937930815.1 uncultured Saprospiraceae bacterium
ATGTCTGGCATGCCAGCTGGCACACTGTTTTTATATCTGTTTGTGAAATAACAAAACAGATTTTAAAAATGGATAGACCAATATCAACAATAGAACAAAAGAAAAGCCAGTGGGGGCAATGGGGACGCATTGGTTTGGTAGTAGCGGCGGTGGCAGCAGCATTCTTTTTGTTGCGCAACGTATTGACTACCGAGGCAGAGAAAAAGGACTTTCGATATGCCACAGTAGAGGTGGGTGATATGGAAAATAAAATCACGGCTTCTGGTTTGGTCGTGCCTTCTTTTGAGCAACAAATAAACGCACCGATTATCACAGAAATCAAGGATGTAGTATTAGCAATCGGCACGCAAGTCGAGGCAGGCGATTTGATTATGCATTTGGATGAGGAATATATTCGCCTCGATTATGAGTCACTCGATGACCAGTTGGAGTTGCGTAAAAACAACATCACCAAACTAAGATTGGAATACGACAAAAATCTCAAAGACCTTGATTACGAAGATCAAATCAAAGCATTAGAGTTATCAAGTTTGGAAGCTGGCTTGGCTGATTTACGCAGATTGCAAGGCATCGGCGGAGCAACGCAAGAAGACGTTCAACGCGCCGAACTCAATCTCAAAATCGCCCGACTGGAAAAAAAGAAATTAGAAAACGACCTCAACTTTAGAAAACAAGCCATCACAAGCGACCGCCGAAATTTGGAATTGGAAGTGCAAATCCAAGAGAAGAAAAAACGCGAATTGGGACGCAAGTTAAAAGAGACTTCAGTCAAAGCACCACGTGCTGGCGTCATCACTTGGGTCAACGAACACATCGGTCAAAAAGTAAACGAAGGCGAACCTCTCGTCCGCCTCGCCAACCTCGAATCATTTAGAGTAGAGGCCAGCGTCTCCGACCGTTATGCGAATATCGTACAGTTAGGATTACCTGTGAAAGTACGTATCAACAACACAGATATTGACGGCAGTATCGTCTCTATCCTTCCTGCGGTGGAGAATAATACCATCGCATTCGTAGTGCAATTGGCAAAAGCAGACCACAAAGATTTACGCCCAAATATGCGGGTAGAAGTTTTCCTCATCTCTGGCAAAAGAGAGAATGTAGTGCGCGTCCAAAACGGCCCTGCTTTCAAAGGCGCCACAGAGCAAGGCATCTTCGTCATGAACGGTGGCGAAGCCATCAAACGACAAGTCAGTGTAGGAATGGTCAACTCCGAATTTATAGAAATCGTCAGCAATAATTTGCAACCAGGCGAGGTCGTGATTGTGAGTGATATGGAAGAGTTCGAGCATTTGGAGCGGATTGCTTTGAGTGAGGAGTGATGCTTGCTGAAGCGATTTAGAGGAACGCGGATGACGCGGATGAACGCGGATTGTCGCGGATTTTTTTTTAGAAAAAAAAGAAATAAATAATAAAAAAGTAAAAACGATGTATAGAATTAAATTGAAATCAAGCGTTACGTGTCCTCCTTTGGGGGAGGTGTCCGATAGGTCGGAGGGGGAATTTGCTACATTGTTTGGAACAGTCCACCCCCGTCCGCCGCGGCGGACATCCCTCCAAAGGGGGACAATCGCTTTGTTCTTTGGATTGATGATGGCAGTGATATCAGTTCAAGGGCAATACGCATCACGAGACCCACACTATGTAGTCTACAGCGAACCAAGCGAAACCGTGAACCGTGCACCGTTAGCCGTGAACCAATCGTCGGAAGATGAATTGACGGTACTTTCTTTAGATGAATTGATAGCGTTGGCGCGCGCCAACGCCCTCTCCGCGGAAGCAGCAAAAGCAGATTTCGAAATGGCGAATTTGAATTACAATATTTTTAAATCGAGTTTGAAACCGCAATTGTTGGGAATGGCGAATGTGCCTAATTTCTCAAACACCTTCGCAGAGGTGGTACAGAATGATGGAACGATTGCTTTTCAATCGGTTGCGAATAACAACTCACGAGTGGGTTTGCAGCTTACGCAAAATATTGGCAAAACAGGAGGTCAAGTATTTGCAACTTCTAACTTGCAGCGGTTCGATGATTTTAATGCGGACAAACAATTTTACAATGGCTCACCGATACGGGTAGGTTTTTGGCAACCACTTTTTGGTTTCAACCAAATCAAATGGAACAAGAAAATTGAACCTATCCGTTTGGCTGAAGCTGAAAAACAATACGCCAATAATTTAGCAAATATCAGTGTTGATGCAGCGCAATTGTTTTTCAACCTAATGACTGCAAACGAAGATTTAAAAATCGCTCGTTCCAACAAAGAATCAAATGAAACACTCTATGACATTGCAGGCGAAAAATTCAAATTAGGAAAGATTTCAGAGAGTGCATTATTGGCTTTACAACTTGAATTAGTTTCTGCAAAAGCGGAAGAGCAACAAGCAACGCAGGCAGTGAGATTGGCGAGTTCACAAGTGTTTACTTTTTTAGGTAGAAAATATGACGGCACTTTAATCGAAACTGAATTGCCAAAAGTCGAGCCTAATTTGACCACCAATCGTACCCTGAGCGAAGCCGAAGGGAACAGCGCAGACCACTACATCCAAACCGCCCAAACCAATCGCCCCGAACCAATAACCTATACCCGATTGTTAACTGAAGCAGAAAGGGATGTCGCAGAAGCCAAAGGCAACGGCGGCTTTCAGGCAGACCTGACTGCTTCTTTTGGACTCTCTCGCGGGGCGGATAATATCGGTGATATTTACGGTGACCCGCAACCACAGCAGTTTGTAGAATTGCAATTGAGTGTTCCGATTTTGGATTGGGGACGCCAAAAGTCAACGGTCGGTTTAGCAAAAACACGAAGAGACTTTTTACGAAAAAGTATTGCTCAACAGCGCCTTCAATTTGATGCAGAAATTGAGCAAACAGTCTCAACTTTCAACAGCTTACAATCCGAATTGGAATTAGCAACTGAGATGAAAAGTCTTGCCCAAAAACGATTTGATATTACAAAAAATAGCTTTGCTTTGGGTGCCATTTCTACAACTGATTTGACTTTAGCACAACGAGAAAAGGATAGAGCGGTGAGGGCGTATGTGACGACTTTGAGTCGGTATTGGCAGAGTTATTATTTACTGAAATCATTGACAGGCGAATAACTCACAAGCGACTTAGAGAAACGCGGATCAGCCTCGGCGGACAAGTGACGCGGATAAACGCGGGTTTACGCGGATTTTTTAAAATTGAATCTCGATTTATTTTACAAAACCATATAAGACATTTTAGTTCGTTCAAGTTGCTTTCTTAAATGTTCTTTTATGCCTTATATGGTTCAAATACAAAATTTTAGACATGATAAAACTCGAAAACATCAGCAAAATCTACCGTACCAAAACCATCGAAACGGTAGCACTGAACAACATCAATTTGAATGTCGCGGAGGGAGAATTTCTTTCTGTGATGGGCCCATCAGGATGTGGCAAAAGTACGCTACTCAATATCATCGGATTGATAGACGAACCGTCAGATGGAGCGATTTCGATTGGACCAAATACGATTCGTGATTATAACGGAAAGTCAATTGCCAAATTTAGAAATGAGCACTTGGGATTCATCTTCCAGAGCTTTCATTTGATCAATGATTTGTCAGTGATTGATAATGTGGAGTTGCCGCTTTTGTATCGTAAAGGTGTGACGGGTTCGGAGCGAAGAGCATTGGCAGAAGAAGCATTGACAAAAGTAGGTTTGAAAAACCGAATGAAGCACTTCCCAAGTCAATTGTCAGGAGGGCAAAAACAACGAGTAGCGATTGCCAGAGCAATCGTAGGGAAACCAAATATCATCCTCGCTGATGAGCCAACAGGTAACCTCGATTCTGTAATGGGAAATGAAATTATGGACATCCTACTCGGCCTCAATCAAAACGAAAACACAACCATTGTCATGGTAACACATGATGAAACGATGGCGGAGAAAACTAATCGTTTGGTTCGACTTTTTGACGGAAGTCAGGTTCAGTAGGCAGTTTTGCAGTCGGCAGTTTGCAGTCGGCAGGCAGCCCACGAATTCATTCGTGGGATTAAGTTTAATCTCGCAACTAATTTAAAATCATTACTTTATCACCCTTTTAAAATTTAAAACAATGAAAAATTTAGTAAGAATTATCACCGCAGTTAGTCTTTTAGTTTTTGGAATGAGTACGCAATCATTCGCTCAATCAGACGATAGTACTTGGAATCTCAACATCGATTTCGAAGGCAGTTTTGACTTGTCAATTGATGACAATTTAGAAATCAATATTTACAATGGCTTGATGAAACAGTTGTTGAAAGATGATTTAATCGA
>CALHBQ010000558.1 GCA_937930815.1 uncultured Saprospiraceae bacterium
GCGTCTTTGCGTTCATTTTCTATCCAAATTCAGAAGTAAAATGGAATTTCACCTCAGGGTGATTTTCTTGGGCCATTCTCAACATCCAATCTGACTCAGCCATGAAACACAAGTTACCGTCTTTATCTTTGGCCAAATCTCGACTTCTTCTCTGGCGGAAAGTTTTGAGTTCCGCAGGATTGTCGCATGTTACCCAACACGCCTTTCTGAAATTAGTTTGTTCGTAGGCAACGCGGGCAGTGTACTCTTTTTCCATTCGATATTGGATCACCTCAAATTGAAGTGCGCCAACCACGCCGATAATTCTACGACCATCCATCTCACGAATAAACAACTGTGCAACTCCCTCATCCATCAACTGATTAATTCCTTTCTGAAATTGCTTATATTTCATCGGGTCCTTGTTATCCACAAATCGGAATATCTCTGGTGAGAAACTTGGCAAACCTTTAAAGTGTAATTTTTCTCCCTCGGTCATGGAATCACCGATTTTGAAATTTCCACTATCATAAAGACCGACCACATCGCCAGGGTATGCTTCTTCTACAATTTCTTTTTTGGAAGCCATAAAAGAAGTCGGATTCGAGAACTTCATCTTCTTTTCCTGACGGACATGGTAGTAATTGGTATTTCTTTTGAAAGTCCCTGAACAGATTCTCATAAAGGCAATACGATCACGGTGACGTGGGTCAATATTCGCATGTATTTTAAAAACAAAACCAGTAAATTTCGGCTCTGTTGGTTCTACCATTCGTTCTTCTGTTTCACGAGGCATTGGATCTGGTGCGATATCAATGAAACATTCAAGTAATTCTTTTACTCCAAAATTATTGATGGCACTACCAAAAAATACTGGTGAAATCTCTCCTTTTCGATAAGCTTCTTTTGAAAATTTAGGATAAACCTCATGTAAAATTTCAGCTTCTTCTCTGAGTTCGTTTGCTAATTCTTCGCCAACCTGCTCGTCCAATATTTTATCAGACAAATCAGTAATCGCAATCACTTCTTCTGGAATGTCTTGTTTGCTGTGTGGCATGAACAAGTTCAACTCTTTTTCAAAAATATTATAAACACCTTTGAAACGTTGCCCCATTCCTACTGGCCAACTCATTGGCAAAACTTTCAAACCTAACTTCTCTTCTATTTCATCCAAAAGGTCAAAACCATCCTTTCCCTCACGATCCAATTTGTTGATAAAAACGATGATAGGCGTATCACGCATTCGGCAAACCTTTACCAATTTTTCGGTTTGTTCCTCGACACCTTTCGCGACATCAATTACAACAATCACTGAATCCACCGCCGTCAAAGTCCTAAAAGTATCCTCCGCGAAATCTTTGTGACCCGGCGTATCGAGAATATTAACTTTGACGTCTTTGTAGTTGAAAGCCATTACAGAAGTCGCAACAGAGATCCCTCTCTGTTTTTCAATTTCCATAAAATCCGAAACCGTCGTCTTTTTGATTTTGTTGGACTTCACTGCCCCTGCTACCTGAATCGCTCCACCAAAAAGGAGTAGCTTCTCCGTCAATGTAGTTTTACCTGCATCCGGGTGAGATACAATTCCAAACGTCCTTCTTTTCTTTATTTCTTCTAAAAGATTGCCCATTCCTAATAAACATTTAATTAAATGGCTTTCCTGTAAAAATTACAATTGAACCATATAAGGCACATAAGAACATATAAGTCGCTTTTGAAATCTTATATGCCCTTTTATGTCTTATATGGTTCAATTAAAAATTATTGGTTCTTTCAATAGAAAAGCCCTCATTTACATATAAAACGGGCGCAAAGGTAGGGAATTTATTAGAGCGTATTAAATATGTTCTTATCGGTTGGAGAAACCGTCAGTAGTCTCGACTTTTATAAACTTTCGTTCATCAATAACCGAGGTTGGAGAGTGATAATAACTATTGAGTAAAGCGGCATGGCTGATATTGATAAATTCGATTTCTTTGGCAGAAACGTAGCCTGATTTACCAGCTGCTCCTTTGACATAAAACCAAATTTGCTGTTTTGCTTTACCATCTACCATGATTGTTTTTGACTCTTCTCGAAGGACGCGCATCATGTTATCACGATTGAGATAAGTTATGAAACTGTCCTCATCGCCGGGCTTTCTGAGCAAGGCGATATCATCATTTTTGGCAACCGCTTTTACAGGTGTCCGATAAGGTGCTCGGAGTGCTTCAAACAAAAAACTATCTGGATTCCAAAAGTAGGTATCGGTGAAGTGTTTTAAACATTTAGTACCACCATTACAATCAACGGGCATTATATATTCAAATCTAATTTTGCCAGGTTTAGCATCAAGGTATTTATATTTCAAAGGAGAATCAGAACCTTGGCTTGAAAGATTCATCGCTTCTTCGAAAACTTTCACGAGGTTTGTTTTATCAAAAGCATGAATCTCTGCATTGAGATTGCTGTAATAATCCTTTTTAGAATAACTGATCCTTTGCAAGAGAATTTCTGGAATATCATCGCCTGTTACGTCTTCGATTTCCATTTTGCGGAGGTGAGTTGAACCAAAGAGATTATTGCTATTCAACACAATTGCTCGACTTTGACCAGCGTCGTTAGTAATCATCAAAAATTCTTCTCGATAGGTTGGTTGAGTACCATTGAGTGAAACAATATCTCTTCCAGTCACTGCTCCTACCCAAATTACAGCCTCGCCAAACTTATCTTTGAAATCAAATTTCTTTTTATTAAAATCTGCAACCGCTTCATTGGTTTTCGAATCGGGCAACATGACCACCGCCATATCTCCGAACAGCCACCCTGTTTTGCCATCAAGCGCCTCTACTTTGTACCATTTGTA
>CALHBQ010000559.1 GCA_937930815.1 uncultured Saprospiraceae bacterium
GCATCTTCGGCTTCCCACAAAACGGAATATCTTACCTGACAAGGTGCATTGGACTTATCGTTGACCACTGCACTACGAATAGAAAGTACTACGTCGTTTGGACAAACAGTCGTTCCGATTCCATTGCACATATCTGATGCAGAAGGAGGAGTAAAAGTTCCAACTAATACTCCTGAACCTGGATCAGTTACCAACAAATTCGTACCATCATAATGAAAGGTAGATTGAGCTGCAGGTGCGTTTGATGATTGTGAAAAAGCAGTCACATCATTTGGACAAGCACTTCCTGCTGAATTTAAAACTACCGTTCCTAAATTAGTAGAACCAGTAATCACAGGTGGCGTATTGTCCGTAATATTTATTGTTTGAACGACTGAAGTCGAAGCATTACCGCATTGATCTGTTACAATCCAGGTTCGTTCTATTTTGTATCTTAATTTGAATCCATTTGCAGTTGTGCAGTAATCAGGATCTACACAAGGCGTATTATCTGAGAAACTAATCATATAACCTCCAGCCGTTGTCCAGCTATTAGTTCCATTTACATAATTGGCTGAAAGGCTTGACTCTGGGCCTTGACAATCATCTACCACAAAACTTGGGAATCCCCAACTGGCATTTAAACTTGCCAAAAACTGAGGATCAAAATCATCATCATTTGCACAATCTAACCCTTGATCAGTGGTCACGTCTGTTGGGACAGTGAAGGTTGGACCATTCGTATCATTATAATTGATATTTTGTACAAAAGGAGCGGATAGATTACCGCAACCATCTGCTGCTACCCAAGTACGTATAATGGTTGTAGAATTGGCACAAGTCACTGAAAACATAGTGGCATCGCTAAAATATAACCCCCTGATTGAAGAAGAATTTGGACTACCCATTCTTCTTGGTAATACTCCTTGACATGCATCTTCAGCAGTAGGGAGATCAACCATAGTACCACACGAAACATTATAGGTAGAGTTCGCTGTTGGCGTAATTACCGGAGCAACATCATCCACCATCGTAAATACTTGATCCATTACTTCCAAGTTTCCACAATCATCCGAAACCTCCCACTCGAAGGTGATAGTTTTTGAACAACTATTGGTTCCATGCACCAAACTCAACAATCGGAGTTTGACTGTTCCTCCACAAATATCCGCAACCTGATTTCTCCTCGGCGCTTCAAAAAATCCAGGGCAATTTCCAATAGTAAAATCCTCACCAAGCGGGATTGGTCTTGGAATCATGCCTCCGTCCAAACTGGTAGTTGTCGCCAAAGGACAGGTACTTCCGCATTCACTAATGAGGATAGTAGAATCTTTTGGTTCTTCACCCGGCAAAAACAAAGGAGCTTTTGAGTTGAATAACCTTTCATTTGAGTCTGAAAAACCCAAAATTGTTGAGTGATTCGAAAGGTTGTTTTTTAAATTTTGAGTACATCTATCAGTGGTATTCGAAGGCGTGTGCCCGTACATTTCCCTTCCAAAGATTACTCCCAAAAATAGCATTATGATAATTACAAAACGCTGGTTCATAGAAATTCGGTTTAAATGATAATTTGAAAATTGGGTTCAGACAATAGCCAGGTAGACCAACGATTATCACATCGTAGCCGTTCAGCTTTTATATCTGATCCGTTTTTTGTTAAATAGTAGGGTGTTAAACCTAAGCAGTTTGGAAAGCTTTTAGAATACCAAAGATCTGACTTTCCTACGAAAGGGGATTAGGGGTTTTGTCAGATATTATTTTTTTTCCAGGGATGATAATATCCTACATTAGGCGTACTCTAAAAGAAAACGCTTCACTAAGACATTATAGTTAATTGTAATTTCAAAATCTATTCCAAAAAAATCACATATAAACTTACAGTGCTGATTATCAGCAATTTACAGAATACATTTTTGACAAATTTAACTTTTACAGATAGGTATCAACAAAAAAAGGCCGCCCTGAATCAGGACGACCTTAAACTTGGGTGGAAGACGGGATTTGAACCCGCGACCCTCGGTACCACAAACCGATGCTCTAACCAACTGAGCTACAACCACCAGGTTTTGAGGCGCAAATATATTATAAGACCTCGCAATTTTCCACTTTTATAAAAGGAATTTAAAAAAAAATAGTTCCCTTTTGTAAATGATAAAATTAGAAAATGAATAAATGACGAAATAACGCCCATTTAATCATTTTCTAATTCGTTATTTACTCATTCCTTTATTGTCCTGGTGCTGGATCTTCTTTCAACGTGAAAGTTCTTGAAACTGGATTCAATGGTGTATCCACTACAGTTCCGTCATTATTAAGCAAAGTCAATTTGATAGTATTCTCACCCATTGGTAAACCTTCGATAAATCGAGGTGACCATGTTTGAAATGTTGCGGAATGTTCGCCATTGATTTCTACTTTTACTTTATAACCACCCTTCCCCATTTCTGCATTGATTGGGTAAAAATCGAGCATAATTTTTTCTGTATCAGATTTCCCTACGTACGTTCCTTTTGGACGACTATAAAACAACATTGGTTGTTTAATTGCATTTACATCAGTTATCGTTTTGTTCTTTACTTCTATTTTCATAGCAGTGTGCGCAGCACTCGTCTTGATACTTTCGTGATAAGAACGGGAAAGGAACGCCAACAAATAATGTTCGCCATCTTCAACATCATGTTCAAATTCGTTGGTGTATTTTGCCGCATAAGGTGCGTTATCGACAATCAAATGAATGTGTTGTCCTTTTCCTGAGTTAGCACACATTTTTTGTGGTGCATCAGGTGTTTGGCTTCCTAATTCATAACCCGTTACGCCAAAAGTAAATTTTCCATTGACATATTTCATGGATTCGATCTTAGCATCTGGGAAAGAAGGCGATTCCGTAAAATCTGAAATCTTATATTTCGAGGAAGTTGTTACGGCATCAACAATTGCTGTTGCTGCATCTGTTCCAACTTTTGATGGTTCATTTTTACAACTAAAAAGGAAACAGGTAAAAAGTAGTAGGTATAATGCGTTTTTCATGATAAAGGATTGAATGATAAAAACGCAAAGATAGTTCACTTGATCAAGCTTCTAATGATAAACCAAGATTTTTCCTGTATGAACTTTGCCACTTAACAAATTTATTATCTGATAGATATAGACTCCGTGTTCGAGATAAGCGACCTCCACTTCTGTTTGATTAATGAATTTGAGATTTTCAATTCTTCTGCCATGAATTCCATAGAAGTTTAACTCGTATTCTACATCCTTTTCTGGAACTTGAATGATAAACTTAT
>CALHBQ010000560.1 GCA_937930815.1 uncultured Saprospiraceae bacterium
AATTATCAATTGCACCTTTTATGGAAACGTCGCCTATGATTATGGAGGAGCCATCATGGCAAATGGAGATTTGAATGGAACGAGCGAACCGTTCATTGGCAATTGTATTTTTTGGAATAATAGGGGCATGGTAAAAGGAGATGTGTTTTATATGATCAATGGCCATCCTTACATGGAATACTCTTTGGTTGAAAATGCTTCTTGTCTCGAAATGCATACTGCATTAGCTAATAATAGCCGTATTAATTGCGGAGACGGAATGCTCTATAACAAATTACCTAAATTCAAAGATCCAACAAATGGGAATTTAGAAATCAAACATAATTCTGCGGCACTCGATATGGGAAACCAGTTGCTGAGTAATGCGAGTACAGATATAGATGCGAAACCACGTTTGCATTTGGACGATATTGATCTTGGTGCTTACGAATATAACGGGCCAGCTCCAACGGTTTACGATTCTTTTAATGCAGAATCTTCAAGCGACTTTGTCAGCCTGACTTGGACAAACTTAAATGAATATGAAATGGCTGGTTGCGAAGTTCAAAGAAGTAAAGATAGTATTGATTTTGAAACAGTAGCGTGGGTTCCTTCTCAAGGAGATAGCCAACAAGGGCAAAGTTATCAAACTTGGGATGTGCCGCCACAAAGAGGTGAAATATATACCTATCGACTTCGTTGCTTGGACACAGATAGCTGTGATCAATCTTTTGGATTAGATACGGCATTTGTCCAACCAAACGAAATACTCACAAAAGTCTTTCCTATTCCAACAGTAGATGATGTGACGTTAAAAGTTTATTTTCCTAAAGACAATAATGGTCAAAACAGGTTAGCAGTTTCATTAACTAATGTACTGGGACAGATTATTATTATGGAGCCAGAAATGATGGTAAATAAAGGTTGGGCTGAATTTAAATACAAGCTAAAAGATCAGTCCTCAGAAGTTTTTTATCTGCATGTTTTAGCCAATAGGGAGCGATTTGTTATTCCTATTCTTCTTTCAAAACTTTAGATAGAGGTTGGGTTCATTGCAAGAACGCGACTTTTCCAATTGGTTAATTGGCAACCTTTTGGAAAGATGTGTGTTAATTCCGAATATAGCAATTAATACAAAATTTATTGTTTTTATGAACTCAAGCGAACAAGCATTCTGGCATCTTGAAAATATTGATGTACGGGGCATCTTTTGTCAAAATAAGATGAGCAACTTTATGGAAGCACATCGTGAAAGAGTTTTCAAAAAAGGAGATTACATCTACTTACCAGAAGAGGATTCCAAAAAGATTTTTTTTATAAAGGATGGAAAAGTAAAGATCGGTACATACGGACCGAGTGGTAAAGAAATTACCAAAGCAGTGATAAGCGCTGGGGAGGTTTTCGGAGAGTTGGCATTGATACATGAGGAGAAAAGAAAAGACTTTGCCATAGCGGTTGACAAAACTGAGGTTTGCTCAATTGATAAAGGTGCTTTAAAGAGCATGATGAGAGACCATTCTAAACTTTCTCTTTTTTTGATGAAATTGATGGGTAATCGCCAATTGGAAATAGAGCAACGACTCGAAAGCCTTGTTTTTAAAGATAGTCGTACGCGTATCATTGAATTTGTTTATAACCTTGGAGAAAAGAAAGGGCAAAGAGTAGGCTACGAAACGGTGGTTCGAAAATTTATGACCCATCAAGAGATTGCAAACCTCACTGCTACAAGCAGGCAAACAGTAACAACCGTTCTCAATGAATTGAGAAATAGAGAGCTTATTACTTTCAATAGAAGAAGATTGTTGATAAGAGATATGGATACGTTGGCGAAAGAAGGATTCGTCAACGTTTAGGATTGTTTTCTAACATAAAAAAGCGAATAGGCACGGTGCCTATTCGCTTTTTTATGTTAGAAAATTAAGTTTACTCTTTTACAAATTTGTGAACTGAACTTCCAATTTTAATCAAATGCATCCCTTTAGAAAAAGAAGAGATATCAATTTGAATCGAACTATTAGCGGCATTTGAAAAATTACGTTCTTTCCAAATCGCCTGACCAACTGCATTCGTAATAATGATTTCTTTCTTTCCAGAAAAGTCTCCTTCCAAAGTCAAAACATCAGAAGCTGGATTTGGATAAACCGAAATTGGAGATTCCAAAATATCATCTGTATCCACAAAACCATCACAGCCAGCCTCACGCACCGACCAATCATAAAAATAATAATAGTAACCAGGGCTCCCAGCCGTACTTCCAGTAATCGAAACTAAATTGTCAAGTGTGTATGGATAAACAACGCCACCGTTATTTCTAAAAAGATAAGCTTCACTGTGCATTCCTAATCGGTAATCCGTGCCTTTGTCAACAAAGAAGTTTAGATTGATTCGACTTTCGCCATCTGGAATATCGAATTCTTTGCTGTTTACAATTTGGCCTGTGCTATTCAATAAAACTACTTTTCTCATACCATCCCCTTGTGCATAAACTTTCACAGAAGAAAGAACAAACGGATTCATCGCATCGAATATCAAAGCATGAGAACCACCCTCAAATATTCTACCTGAACCGACTTCTTTTTCGGTTACTCCAACTGACATATTTGAATTTGGATTTCCATCTCCAACAGAAATTAATTCCGATTTTTGAATATCTGATGTTCCATGATCATTCGTTACAGAAAGTGAAATTGTAAAATCACCAGTTTCGGTATAAGTATGTTTTGGATTTTGTTCTGTAGAAGTATTTCCATCACCGAAATCCCATAGATAGCTCGTCGGACGAGGCCATGAATCATCTGTGAATTGAACATCCATTGTACCACAACCATTGTAGTTATCTGCAAAAAAGAGTGGCTCTGGAGCAATATCAATAGAAGGGCAAGCATTTGTTTGGCTAACTAACTCAGTTGCAGATGCGCGTCTAACATTTGTCACTCTTCTGTCTTTACAAACCATTAATATAGTTGGGTAAGAACCGATTTGATAAGCAGCTGCTATTCCTGCATTATCAATAATCGGGTAAGTTGTGCCTGTAACCCAATCACCTTGAGTCGCTCCAGTATTGCCCATGAGATCATCCATCGTTGTTTTAGGATCGCATTCAATGAAAAAATTCATGGCAGTATTTGAGCCATCTGGCCCAGCTAAGTCATGAAAGTCATGCATGGTTCCAGTATTTTTATAACTCCAGCATGGCCCACACCAAGTGGTAGAGAAGTCAAGAATTACATCTCGGCCAGAGTCAAGAATATCATACAGATTGTATTCAACGCCATTAATGTCTTTGGCAATAAAGTTTGGAGCAATGCTTCCTTCAGGTATTTGAGCATTCAAAAATGAAAGCTGCGAAAGGAATAAAAACGAAAGGAGTAATGTCTTTTTCATAATCTTTTATTTTAAGAGGGTGAAGAACTAGTACTAAATGTAATAATTTTCTGTGTAAAAACAGTATAACGTATTTTTTAGTTATAAAACTTTAAATTTAGTTGCATAGCTGAATAATTAGTTTTATGTTTGTTTTATCAAATACAACTGACATGAAAAAATTGACAAAATCAGAGGAAGAGGTAATGCAAATTATTTGGGAGCTGGAAAAGTGTACCGTTAGCCAAGTTTTGGATTATATGGAAAAGGAAATGCAGTTGAAGCGTCCCCCGCACAGTTCTATTTCTTCGATTGTGAGAATAGTTGAAGAAAAAGGATTCCTTGATCATAAGGCTTACGGAAGAACTTATGAGTACTTCCCTATCGTAAGTAAAAGTGATTATGGAAAACGAACTTTAAAGTCTTTTGTCAAAAATTATTTTGATGGTTCGATGGAGCGATTGGTTTCTTTTATGGTAAAGGAAAATGACCTTTCGGTAGAGGACTTGGGAGAAATGCTGGAACGACTCAATGAAGAACCAAATAACTCAAAAAAAAAATCTTAGATTAATTCTGTGGTCAGGTTGAAGTGAAAAATTTATTGACCGCTAGGAAGAAGAAAATTTTCACTTTGGACTGACTTAAATCACAGAATTTATCTAAGAACCAAAATATATCTCTATGTTAAGTTATCTTTTAGAAACGACGGTTTACTGGGCAGCATTTTACTTGCTTTATCGCCTTTTTTTACAAAAAGAAACTTTCTTTAAAACGAATAGATTCTATTTGTTGGGAACCTTTATTCTTGGTGCATTGATTCCACTTTTTGAAGCATCAACTTATATCCCAGCAGAAAATCCGTTTGAAGTTTGGCTGCCAGCAGTTCAGATTCTTCCTGAACAAGTAATGCCCGTTTTGAAAGCAGAGACCTCAAGTTCTATTTCATGGAACGTAGTTTTTATAGGAGTGTATTTGTTGGGTGTTTTACTCGCTTATTCGAGGTTTTTATTAGGGATTTTTAAAATAAATGGATTAGTCAGTAGAGGTGAGAAAGCGAATCTTTCAGGTTTCTCTGTTATTAAAACCGAAGAAATAAAAACTCCATTTTCCTTTTTTGGAAATCTCTTTTGGAGCAGCCATTTAGACCATCTTGACCACGCCGAAAAGCAGCAAATTTTATTGCATGAGTCGGCGCATATCAATCAATTGCACAGTATTGACGTGATGATTTTTGAGGTAGCGGCAATTTTGCTTTGGTGGAATCCGATGGTGTATGCCTACAAACATTCGATTCGTGAAGTGCACGAATTTTTAGCAGACGATTATGTCATTCGACAATCAAATAAACAACAATATGGCCATTTGTTGATAGGCCAGTCAAAGACTTTCGCAAACCTTATGGCAAGCGGAAACTCTTTGGCTTTGGCGAATCATTTTTTCCATTCACAATTAAAAAAACGAATTATGATGATGACAAAAAAGAAGTCACAAGCAATTTCTCAGCTTAAGTATTTAGTATTAATGCCGCTGATGGTAATGCTCGTTTTTGCCTGCGAAACATTGGTCGAAAACGAATTTCCAGAACTTGACGAAAACGAAGTGGCAAAAGAAAAAGCCATGGATACAGGTGAAGAATTTTTAATGGATACGGTCATTACTTTTGATCCTAAAACATATACTGAGACAATGGAAATTGTAAAATCAAGTGTTTTTAAAGTAGTTGAAGAAATGCCAAGATT
>CALHBQ010000561.1 GCA_937930815.1 uncultured Saprospiraceae bacterium
GCGGTACAGTTATCAGAAACCGTTGCGGAAGTATAATCACCAATCGTTGCCTCACAATCTGCATTGGCAATCAAAGTTTGATTGGCTGGGCAAGTGATGGCTGGGTCAGTATTATCGTTTAAAGTAATATCGAATGTACACATTGCTGTATTACCAGCTTCATCTTCGGCAGTTAGGGTAATGGTTTGAGTTGTTCCGTGTCCGGAAAGGGTTGTTCCTGCGGCAGGTGCTTGCGTTACATCAATATCGGCAGCGTCAGAACAGTTATCCGATGTTACTGCTCCTGTATAATCTGTTATGGAAATTTCACAATCGCCATCTACATTGATTGAAGCGTTTGCAGGACAAAAAATTGTGGGATTCGTTTCGTCTGTCAAGGTAATGGTAAATGTACATTGTTGGATGTTTCCTACCTCATCTTCTGTGGTCAAAGTGATGACTTGCGTACTACCGACTGTTGCCAATATGGTTCCGCTGACGGGACTTTGTGTCGTTGTTAAATTCGCTGTCGCAGAACAATTGTCCAAAATTGTTGCGTCACCTGTGTAATCTGGAACAACAGCAAAACAGTTATTACCAACTGCTAAATTTTGATTGGCAGGGCAAGTTATCGTAGGGTCGGTTTCGTCTTTTAAAGTGATGGTGAACGTACAATCTTTCGTATTGCCTGCTTCATCTTCCGCAGTCAGGGTGATGACTTGAGAAGTATTGTGGACGCTCAAAGTAGTTCCAGCAGTGGGGCTTTGCGTTACATCAATATTTGCCGGAAGGCTACAATTATCTGAAACGGTTGCGCCAGTAAAATCGGCGATGTCGTATTCGCAATTTCCATCTAAAGTGATATCTTGATTTGCTGGGCAAGTTATGGAAGGATCTGCGTTATCAATACCTGTTACATTAAGAGTACAGCTTGATTTGTTGCCAGCCTCGTCTTCAGCAGTAATTGTTACTACTGTTATTCCCAAACCAATTGTTGTCCCTGAAGCAGGTGATTGAGTGATTTTTATATCGCTTACTGCGCTACAATTATCTGTTGCCGAAGCACTTCCTACATAATTGTCTAAAGTTGCCTGACAGTTATTATTTAAAATTTCGGTTTGATTCGATGGGCAACTTACCATCGGGTTTTCGCTATCCACGATTGAAACCAAAACCGTATCAGGACAAGGTTTTAATTCATAAATAACCGTATCAAAATCAGGGGTGCTGCTATGATTGGTTCCCAAGGTGACGACCCCTGTCGGGGAAATGGTTGAACCTATAGAACTTATAATTTTCCAATTTCCACCAGGTAAATCTGTAGTCATTTGTGTTAATACATCACCTGAACAACCCGTGGTGTCAGGGGCTGTAATGTTAGGTTCATCTGCCAATCCATCGCCGTCATTGTCTTTTCCATCGCCGCAAATTTCGACGCAAGTCAGACTACTGTATTTTGTGATATTGTTGGTAAAGTCACATTCTGGAATACTCGTTACTGGAAAGTCATCTTCAAAATCATAAGGTAAATTTGCCGCGACAAAACCGCTGTCATTGACCACAACGTAAATATTAAGTGGTGTGACAATTGGAGGAGGAAGGCAAACATTGTAGGTGATAGTTGCAGAGTCTCCTGCCGCTATATTCACACCGACTGTCGAGACATCAAGTAAGGTTGCTGCTGTTCCTGTTGGATCGTTATTATAAAAAGCAATTGGGGTTACGGCTGGAAGAATAGCACTTCCAAGATTTTTGATTTTCATTTCGGTTTCAACTTTGGGGCACTCGTCGAGTGTGCTTCCCAAAATTTCAATCGTCGCGTCTGGTGCAGCAAAAGCAGGATCTCCGCCTGCAATAATTGTCGTTTGTGCCAAAAAGGAATTAAAAGTATTACCAAAAGCTGGATTCATAATGTCTTGCTGAACTTTGGGGACAGAGAGATCATCATTGATATTTGTATTGAAATATCCATGTTGATTCCAAACTGGTCGGGCAGATACCCAAGGGAAACCTTTGGAACGATAAACGCTCACATAATCATCTCCACCACTAAATCCAGGACCATTTCCGACTTGAGCGGTAACGATAATTTCAGCAGCTCCATCGCCATTTACATCTGCTACGAGCGGGTACTCTGTTCTTGTTCCTGCTTCTGAAGGAATTTTTATCAGTTCGGCACCAGTAGCACCATCAAGTATAAATAAACTTCCTTCTTCACTATAAACTACTTCATTGTTACCATCCCCTTCAAAATCAAAAAGAGAACTTCCCGTTCTTTGCGAACCATCATCAACACCAGTTTTTGTCCAAACCTCTGCAAGAGTGTCCCCGACTGGATCATATTCTAAAACAACATAAATATTTCTTCCTGCTGTTCCGAATTCTGCTTTTCCATCATTATCAAAATCACCAACATTGATACGACCACCTGCATTTGTATTGAAAATTTGGTATGTATCTCCGATTTGTGTTTCTGTGCGTGGATCCCAGACATAAACCCTTCCTCCATCCATAATGAGGAGGTCAACTTTACCATCTTCATCAATATCTCCAATACTTACAAAACCATCTCCTTCTAATGCGGATACGTTTAATTCTGAAACGACAGTGAGTGTTCCATCATCCATCATTCCATTTCCTAATTCAACTGAATATACCTGATTTCCAGCTAACAATTCTAAACCTGCTACTTCCGCTCCAAACACACCACCTCCTGGTTTTGGATCTCCCGGTTTGAAAATATCATAAGCCAAAGTATAAGCGTCACTACTGGCATATCTTCCATAATTGGCATTTCCTATTGCAAGTCGAGTTCCATCTGCTGAATTGAAAATTCTATTTCCAACATATACCTCAGGAGTTCCATCTCCATCAAAATCAGCAATATGAATGCCCGTGTACGAAGATTGGGTTAGTGTATTGGCAGTTTGCCAAACTGGTGCAGCATTTCCAAATTCATATCTGAAAAGTGCTCTGTTATTGTCTACATAAAAAATATCGCCGTTGCCATCCAAATCTACATCTGCAATAGCGACTTCCATAAAAGGATGACTGTTTGGAGCAATTATCTCTTGTTTAATAGTTCCATCTACACCACTGAAAATATAGACCCGTCCGGGAGAGGTATTATGTGTCACTATTTCAGGAATGCCATCCCCATCCATATCACCCACATAGGCACCTGACCGTTGGTCAATTGGAAACTTGTCTCTATCGGTTTGGAAGAGTAATTCCAATTCAAAATCACCTACTTCAGGTACGAAAGTACAGGGGTTTACCGATCCCGGTCCATAGTAGAAATCTTCACATACTGCCGTTCCGAAACAATCATCATCGAAACAATCGACCAAGCCATCGCCATCGTCGTCGATACCGTTGTCGCAGATTTCCATCAATGTAGGTTGAAAAATTTCAGTCTTCTTTTTAGACAAAGAAAGGTCTGCCTCTTGAGAGTTCTTCGAAAAATCAAAGAAGTTAAAAGGGGGTAAAAGAAAGAAAAGTATGAATGATCCAAAAAGGATACTTCGGGGGTTCATCGTCAAATCTTCTTGGTGTACAAGTTATTATCCAAAAACCGTGCAAACAACAGTTTTTCAATGTGTTAAGGGGTGGAGTTTTTCTTAATATCAACGGGAATACAAGGATCTGATAGAATCAATTCTATTTAAACTTAACTGCTTTAAGTCGTTTTTTTACGTTGGCAAGTTCACATTCTATGATGTAATAGCCTGTTGGTAGGCTTTCTGTTTCGATAGGAACATCAAAGTAATTGTATGAATATGCGATCAAACGATGAGTAGATTTGACTAAATTTCCATTGATGTCAAATATTTTGACCGTAACGATTTCATCTTCTAAAAAGAAAGGAAACTTTCCAGCAATTGTCAATTGCTCATTAAAAGGATTTGGGTAGCTATTGAGTTGAAGTGTTTTGTCTCTTTGTGGTTCGCTTTCTGTCAGAAAAGTGGTTTCAAGCCAAATCGTCTCTGTAGCATTACAATATGCCTTGAGTTTAAATTCATATTGTTCGTTAGGGAGGGCATTTTCAATTATAAAAATTGAATCTTTTATTGCAACTTCATCCCATTCTGCAGCGCCAGCCGATTTATATTTTAATCTAAAAATTTGATGAATTTCTTCTGGTTTCCATGAAATAGTTAGATTTTCTTCAGCGTACTCAAATCGAAAATCAGTTGGCGCAGGACAAACTAAATTTCCAGGTTGAGATGAAGAAGAACTTCCTTTTTTTAAAACTCGTTCTGCATTTTCGCAAACATGACTTAGGTTTGCTATTGCGTAATTTTCCATTCTATCTACCTGCCCTTTTGTAAACAAATACATACACTCATCATTTGTATAGTCCATAAAATTGATGTGCATATCGACTGAGCCACAAGATCTTAAAAAAGAAGGAGGGCAACCATATTTTGGCCCGTCAGCATCAGGCGTATCTAAGACATCATCATCATGTTCGCAACCTTTCCCCCATATATGATTTAGAAATAAATAATGTCCTATTTCGTGTACGACTGTACGGCCTTTGTCAAATGGCGCGGTCGGAGCAACATCACCACAATCGGCTCCTACCCCAAATGAAGTTAGCCCAACAAAAATTCCATCACCATAACCACTGCCGCCAAATGGCGCTCTTCCAACAGCATCTAATGGTCTGACAAAAATATTGAGGTAATTTTTCCAATCGACCGCAGTATCTCCTTGTACTTGATTTATAGTGATGGCCATATCGCCATCATTCAAACCATAACCAGGTGGGTGTTTATATTTTGCTACTGAAAAATGTAGGTCGGACTTGCCCCAAGCTGTGTTTGGGAAATTCAAAGAATCATTATTCCACTTCCAAGCATCAGCCGAGATTGCTTTAAAATCAGCGTTGAGTTGCCCGATTTGTCTGATGACCAATTCTCTCAGACATTCTTTGTCGTAGTTATTAATAGATTGAAAATGTACTGCAATTGGTAAAATAATGGATTCACCATTGGTTCTTGCAGATACAGCAGGTTGGCTGATTTCTAAAAATCGTTCTAATCTTTTATTGAATTGTTTTTTATAATTTTCATCTTTTAATAAAGTCTCTTGGTGATGATCTGAGCTACATCGAGCCACTACTTGCGCTGTACTGAATTCAATATTCAGTAAAAAGCAAAAAAACAAAACCGTGATAGCTTTGTATAACATAATGGATTGGCAGATATTACTTCAAGTGAGTAAACAAAAAAAGCAAAGAGATTGAATGCTCAACCTCTTTGCTTTTAAATTTTTATACAATTATATTTTTCGGAATATTAGTCATTGAAATAGAATCTCAGTTGTGATACTTTCAATCCTTCATCGTTATATTCCCAAAGGTAACCTTCAAGTACCTCGTCAAATATTTTATAAGTAGCGATGTCTAATTCATCGATAACGTCATCTCCATTTAAGTCTTCAGCAGCCACATTAACAGTAGATAACTTGCTTGCAATATCAGCATCTCTATCTGCTCCATCTTTACGAACTAAGATACTAGCTCCCATTGATGCAATATCTTCATTAGTCGAAGGATCAACATCATGTGGTTGAGATTCAGCTCTCGGAATTCCTAATGGACGTACAAATAATTGGTATTCAGTCTCAGATGAAGTTGGAAGTTGAAATAGAGCTCTATCTTCTAACCCATTTGCGTTAATAATTCCAAACCCTTCGTCTTGAGTGGTTTTTCTTACCATAACTTTTGAATTACCTCCTAATCCGACGTAGATGCTTTCTTCGCTTTTCTCATCGTCATAAAAGTTATCATATTTGTCATCTGGAACTCCTACCAAATTTAAAGAGTAGTGATTCCCACTTGGTTTATTATCTCCTGCATTTTCTCTTCTATCAAGAAAGTCTTGGCCAGAAAATACCGTAATGGCATCCCCTGCCTCTATATTTTCTTTTTGACAAGAAGTGAATAAAACAGTTGTAAAAATTGAGACAGCTAGTAAAAAGTTGAGTGATCTCATGGTTATGAAATTGTAATTGTAAAAAATAATAGTAAAGTAATTGAGGAGGTCTTTCCAAAGGGAGGAACTTGGAAATTATATTACATCAATAAAGATGCTGGGAGAAAAAAATAATGTCAATGTTTGATTGGAGGGTGTCCACTTAAACTTGTGGAATGAATTTGAAAATTCTGGGAGGATGATTAGGAGGGAGCTTTTTCTAATTCGTAACACAAAGGTATGAGTATAGAGGGTTGTAGTCAATCTTCTTAATAAGTATAATTGGTATTAATTTTTTTATAATTTAAAATCTCAAACATTTCTAAATAAACGTGACAGGGAAAAAAAGTGAAAGATAGAATGAATTGCATTTGAAATGATGTAATAATTACCCTTTCAATGCTTCTCTGATTTGATGAAACAATCTATGGATTAATCGAATATCTTGAGTTATAACTCTGGCGTTTCCTTCCATACCATGATTAAATTCGAGTGTTTTAGCGGCTCCTGTTTTTAGATTTTTAGGTAATTCTACAATGGCTTTATAGCCATTTTTTTGGCTTACGGGCGCAATAGATTTTACTTTGCCTTCCAAAATGCCAAACTCTCTTTTTTGATAATGGTCTAATTCTACATGAACGATTTGGCCAATTTTAACCTTGCCCAAATTTACTTGAGGTAAAAACATTTCTCCATAAATAACCCCCCCTCCAGAAGGAATGATCATCGCAACTTCTTTATCTTTTTCTAAAAACATATTGTCTTTTGCAAAATCAAGATAAGATAAGCTACCGGTTATCGGAGATTTTAAAAGGTATTTTTGTTCCCAAATTGATAGGCGACTTTTGAGTTGAGTGTAAGTGTTATCCAACTGATTGGTCGTTTCTGTAGTTTGGTTGGTTTGATCAAAATCTAATCCTTGTTTTTCTTTTTTTAGAGAAAGGATTTTGTTTTGTATTTCATTTATTTCCACTTTCGAACCCTCTATTTTTTTGTATTGTTCCGTCACTTCAAAAGCATAGCCTTCGTATTCTTCTCTTGAAATTACATCTTTTTCATATAGAGGCATGTATCTGCTTCTGAGTAGTTTTCGAGCATATTCATAGTCTCTTTGATATAGGTTAATTTTCTTTTTGGTTTGTTTTGAAATTTTATTGTATTCCCGAATTTGCTTTGAAATCAACTTTTTACGGTCTTTGGTTTGTGTGCCAACTGCTACGGAGTTTTTCTTTTTTTTCAAAAAAATTATTAATTCATTGAAATATGGTTGAATCTCTCCCAACTGCCAATTTTCGTTTAAATCATACAACTCAGGTAGGATGTTTAGATTTTGTTTCAGTAGTACTATATCCTCATAATCAGCTGAATTTTTGATAAGGCCTATGACTGTTCCTTTTTTTACAAAATCATTTTCTTTTTTAAACATATGCATGGGGCCGCTCATATTGGCAACCACTCCAATTGGCGGCTGTGTAGAGGTCAAAGTTACCCTTGATGCAACGACATCTGGATATTTGAAAAACCAACTCAAACCAATGAGAGTCATCACTACAAAGAAAATAACTGATATCCCCCATTTGATAGTCCAACCAGGAATTTCCGTTAAAATATCATGCACTTCTTCACTATGTTGAAGTGTTTGTATTTCATTTTGACCAACTGCCATAACTTTTTGTGTTTAAACAGATTTTTTAATGCGAGGGGAAAATAATAAAGGGGAGTTATGAAAACTGAATTGGCTTAACCACCCAACTCCAACTGATTTTTGACCAATTCATAATAATAACCTCTCTTGGCTGCCAATTCTTGATGATTACCAAGTTCGGCAATTTTACCGTGATGAAGGACAACGATTTGGTCTGCATTCTTCACGGTACTCAATCTATGTGCGACTACTACTACGGTTCTGCCTTTGAAAAATTCGTCCAAATTATCCATGATGATTTTTTCATTATTGGCATCCAAAGCACTCGTTGCTTCATCAAAAAATAAAAATGCTGGGTCTTTATAAACTGCACGTGCGATGAGTATTCGCTGTTTTTGTCCTTGACTCAAACCCATGCCTTCGGCTCCGATTTTGGTCTGAGAACCGTTGGGTAGTTTTTCCAACAAATCATATAAATTGGCAATATGAACTGCATAGGATAATCGTTTTTGATCAACACCATCCTCACCCAAAGAGATATTTTTTGCAATCGTATCTGAATAAATAAACCCATCTTGCATCACTGTTCCCACGTTTCTTCGCCACCAATTACTGTGAAACCCATCGAGTTGACTATCACCTAAAATTATTTTTCCACCAGTTGGTTTATAAAATTTCAAAAGCAGTTTTAAGATGGTCGTCTTTCCACTTCCACTTGCTCCAACAAATGCGGTCACCTTGCCTTCTGGTATAGAAAAAGAAACATCTTCTAACACTTTCGGAGAAGATGGTCCAGCATAAGAAAATTCTACTTTTTCAAAATATATCGTTTTGTTAGTCGGGAAAGTAGAGAGCCGATTCAATTCTGGTGGTTCTTCATCTTTTTGCATATGGATATCACTCAATCTTTCAAGACTTATTTTGGCATCCTGCGCTTTTTCTACAAAACCAACTATTTGTGCCAACGGACCACTCAATTGCCCGATGATATATTGTACTGCCAACATACTACCCAAAGTCATCTCACCATCTATTACTGCCTTGGCGGCAATGAATGTAATGAGAATGTCCTTAAATTGGGTGATAAAAAAAGCACCGGTTTGTTGCCATTGATTGAGTTTCAATCCTTCTACACTTATTCGAAAAAGTTTGGCTTGAATTCGCTCCCATTCCCAACGTTTTTCTTCTTCGTAATTGTTGAGTTTGGTATCCTGCATGCCATGAATCAATTGTACCAGTGTACTTTGATTGTCAGACATTTGATCAAACCTTTTGAAATCTAATTCTTTCCTTTTTTTCAAAAATACGCTTACCCACAATAAGTAAATCACGGTGCTCGCTGCGTAAATCAAAAATATATTCAAATTGAATATCGCGAGCACAATTCCGAAAACAACAAAATTAATAAACGAAAAAAGGACACTCAATGTAGAAGAAGTAAGGAAAGCTTTTATTCTATTATGATCACCGATTCTTTGTAAAATATCTCCTACTACTCGGGTATCAAAATACGAAATGGGTAGCCTCATCAATTTCGCCAAAAAATCAGAAATCAAGGAAATATTAATCCTCGTACTGACATGCAGCAAAATCCAACTCCTGATAAATTGTACGGCCGCCAAACTAAAAAACAACATCATCTGCGCCATCAAAATGATGTAGATGAAATTCAGATCACGGTATTCAATCCCTCTATCGACGATGGCTTGTGTTAAAAAAGGAAATATCAGGTTCAGAATACTCCCAAGCAACATGCCTATGAATAACTGAATAAGATAACTTTTGTATGGTCTTAGATATGAAAACAAGTAACTGAAACCTAAAGGTTCTGGACTCGCTACTGAATCTTTTTGATAAAAATCTGGTGTTGGCTCGAGCAAAAGTAAAACACCTGTTCTTTCTCCTTCCTGAACAGTTTGCCCCCATCCAGCCATAAATTCTTGTTCCGTAAATTGTGCTTTCCCAAAAGATGGGTCAGCCACATATATCAGTCCTTTTTTGATCTTATAAATAACCAAAAAATGTCGCTGTCGCCAAAAGGCGATACAAGGCATTGGAGCTTCTTTGAGTTTTGAGAAAGGTACTTTTACTGCCAGTGTACGCATCCCTATCGCCTGTGCTGCTTCACTGATACCCGCTACCGAAACACCCGCACGGGTGATGTAGCATTTTTCACGTAGATATTCGATAGGATAATTTCGACCATGATATTTGGCAACCATCCGCAAACTGGTCGGACCGCAATCCGACTGATCCAGTTGCTTATAGAATGGGAAACTCATCGCCATGACTGAAAAAAAATTGAAATGTGCCTAAGAAGGGTATTCACCCATAAAAGACACATTTTATGCCAGTGTGGTAATGATTAACTATTAATTCTATATGAGACGAAGATTTGTTTTATAAAAATTTGTCTGTTTGTTCTTGAGAAGATGTCTGCCCAAAACAGGACAGACATCTTATTGATTCAAAGAAAGATTATCCTCTTCCATTTCCTTTACCTGTAAATGATGGAGTACCACCATTCTCAATGTTACCAGCACCTTCGTCAGATGCATCCTCACCAAAATCAGGAACAGTAGTATCTACTACAGGCTCAACAGCCTCAGTTGGAAGTGTCACTGATGCAGGTCTTCCTTGACCGAAAGTGTTCAATTTTTGAGTGTTGTTAAGCTCGAAACTTTTGAAATTTTTCATAATGTAAATTTTCTAAAAAATGTAAAAAAATAGTGTGTCATAATACAAGAGACAAATGGTCTCCTATGTCTTTAATCGGGTAATTGGTTTTTAAATCAGACTGCCCGAAAAGGATTTCCGGGCAGTCTATTTATCCTAAGGTTGGAGATTATCCTCTACCTTTTCCCTTTCCAGTGAAAGAAGGATTACCTGCATCAGTTGCGTTCTCTTCACCTGCATCAGGTAAAGTTTCTACAAAATCAGGCTGGTCAGCATCCTCTGGACGGTCAGCAAAATCAGGTCTTCCTTGACCGAAAGTGTTCAATTTCTGAGTGTTGTTCAATTCGAAACTTTTGAAATTTTTCATAATGATGTAAATTTTTGAAAATTGTAAAAAAAAGTGTGTGTGTGTAAAGCCAGAAGTAGTATTGCTTCTGGTTATCTTTAATCGGTTTTATACAGTTGGGTCAACTTGAGCATCTCCGTATGCTTTACGGCCTCCTTCAAGACCTTCCCACGGAGCTATCCATTCACCATCAGCATCATAGCTACCAGTGTTTTCAAAATCAGGTTTACCTGCGAATGCTGGTTTACCTTTTCCAATGCTGTTGTTAATTTGATTTGTTGTTAACTCGAAATTCTTAAATTGTTTCATGTTGAATAATTTTTAGTAATTGAAAAAAGAGTGTCTGTCCGACGCATGGCGTCAGATATATTTTTTGAGTGGCAAACAAACTTTTAGCCTTGATTCATAACCAAAGGGAAAAAGTGCTTGCGCAACTTAATTTGAAACTTAATGTGATTTACTTAGTGATTTTGATAGGAGGTTTCCACTTTAAATTTAGTGGAACGTTTTTTACTTTGAATTAAATATCAGGGAGATATTTATAGGGTGTGGATTATCTAATTTGTATGACAAAGTTATGAGCATATAGAGTTGAAGTCAACTTGGCAAAAGAGTATAAATGACATTTTTTTTTTTTTAATTTTTAAAAGTCAAACTATTATGAAAATAATTGTGACAGATTAAATCAAAATAATTGGCATTGGAATACTTAAAATAAAGCATTGTAAGTGCAAATTCGAAATGTGTTTTACCAGTAAAAAAAAGTTTTTATTAAAATAATAATAACTCGAATGCAATTCCAAATCATCTAAAAGTGACGAAATTTAAAACTTTTGGGTAGTAAATTTTTCATTAGATTTATTGTGAAACAACTAGTTCTGATCAAATCTCAATAGTTTTATGATACATAATTCGTTCTGATAAAGTATGATTTTTTGATGAAAATTTGAAACAAAAACACAAATTAAAAACAATTTGTTTTAAATTAAATTTTTCATACTTTTGCAGAGTTTTTGAAATCACATAACAACTACCTGAAACATATATGTCTGAAACGAGCAACGGAACGACCCATAACGAAAATGGGGATAAAGTGATTACCCTTTCGGGAATGTATGAAAATTACTTCCTTGATTACGCTTCCTATGTAATATTGGAACGAGCAGTTCCACATATCAACGATGGCCTCAAACCAGTACAACGACGGATCTTGCATGCCTTGCGACAAATGGATGATGGCCGTTATCATAAGGTCGCAAATGTGATTGGGCAAACGATGCAATATCACCCACATGGTGATGCGGCGATTGGGGATGCTTTGGTGAATTTGGGACAAAAAGATTTGCTGATTGACCCACAAGGAAACTGGGGGGATACTCGAACTGGTGACCGAGCAGCAGCTTCTCGTTATATCGAAGCTCGTTTGACAAAGTTTGCTTTGGAGGTAGCCTTCAATCCACAGACAACAGAATGGCAGTTGAGTTACGATGGGCGTAAAAAAGAACCAGTAACGCTTCCGATGAAATTTCCTTTGTTGCTCAAGCAAGGAGTAGAAGGGATTGCGGTAGGTCTTTCGACCAAAATTTTACCACATAATTTCGTTGAATTAATAAAGGCGAGTATTAAAATTTTAGAAGGAAAACGCGTCAAAATTTACCCTGATTTTGGAGTGGAAAATATGATTGACGTTAGCGACTATCAAGGTGGGAAACGTGGTGGAAAAGTAAGAGTACGAGCGAAGTTAGAGGTCAAAGACAAATCAACGATTTTAGTAAAAGCCTTGCCTTACGGAATGACGACGGGGACCTTGATCGATAGCATCGTAAAAGCTAACGATAAGGGTAAGATCAAAATCAAAAAGGTAACGGATAATACTGCCGCAGATGTTGAAGTTGAAATTCAATTGGCACCTGGCGTTTCGGCAGAGGTGACAATGGATGCTTTGTACGCATTTACAAACTGTGAACAATCAATTTCGCCTAATGCCTGTGTGATTATTGATGATAAACCACACTTTATCACAGTAGAAGAAATTCTTAAAACGAGTACAGAAGGTACCCGCGAACTACTTCGTATTGAGTTAGAAATAAAGAAAGCTGAGCTTTTAGAAAAATGGCATTTTGCCAGTTTGGAAAAGATCTTCATCAAAGAAAGAGTTTATCGCGAAATAGAGGAGTGTGAATCGTGGGAAGAAGTGCTCAAAACAATTGATGTTGAGTTGAAAAAATATTTCGCTACGCCTTCTGATAAAGCGAAGAAAGGAGACAAGCGGATTCAACTCATGCGTGACATTACGGAGGAAGATATTGTTCGTTTAACAGAAATAAGAATCAAGCGAATTTCTAAATACAATTCCTTCAAAGCAGACGAATTGATTGCTCAGATTGAAGAAGATTTGAAACAGGTGCAGCACAACTTGGATCACTTGACGGAGTTTGCAATCGATTATTTTGAAAACCTTTTGAAGAAATACGGCAAAGGTCGCGAGCGTAAAACTATTATCACTGAGTTCGATAATATTAAGGCAGTGGCAGTAGTTGCCAACAATGCGAAACTCTATGTCAACTACAAAGAAGGTTTTGTTGGTACTGGTTTGAAAAAAGATGAATTCGTTTCTGATTGCTCAGACATTGATGACATTATTGCTTTCAAAAAAGATGGGACATTTCAGGTGACCCGTATTTCGGATAAGACCTTTGTTGGTAAGAATATTATCCACTGTGCTGTTTGGAAAAAAGGAGATGAGCGAACGACTTACAACTTGTTATATGTTGATGGCAAATCTGCCAAAACGTATGCAAAACGATTTAACGTAAGTGCTATCACGCGAGACAAAAATTACAACCTGACCAAGAGTGATAAAAATTCAAAGGTTCTATATTTTACCGCTAATCCAAATGCGGAATCAGAGGTGATAGAGATTTTCCTTTCGGCCAATGCCAGAGCGAGAATCAAAGAATTTGAGTATGATTTTGCTGAGTTGGCGATTAAAGGTAGAGGTGCCGGTGGTAATCAACTTACTAAATATCCAGTCAGAAAAGTGGTCCAAAAATCTGTTGGTGAATCCACACTTGGTGCATTAAGAATTTGGATGGACGAAACGAGTGGGCGACTCAATACCGACGAACGTGGCAAATTACTCGGTGCATTCGATACAGGTGATTTGATTTTGGCGGTTTATAACAATGGAACTTACGAAACGACCGATTACGAAATGACGAATCGTTATGACACGCAAAAA
>CALHBQ010000562.1 GCA_937930815.1 uncultured Saprospiraceae bacterium
CCTTTCCTATAAGTTCTCAAAACCTGCTCATCACCGTCTAAACAGAAAATCAAATCATTCATTTTGGCTTTCAATCCAAAATGAATAATCAAGAAGTCTCCTTCAAAAATTTCGAAAGCTTCCAATCCTGAATGAGGAATGTACAGTACAAGTGCGTCGTCATTGGAGCTGATCAACAATCCATTCAGATCGACCGCTCCTTTAAACTTTATCTCTTCCGCCAAAACCGGATCACCACATTGGATGTGTTTGTACATGGGCACTAAATCCCCTCTCTTGATGATGGGTCTCATCATCAACAATCGTTTTCTCATTCTATAATTAATATGGTTGTTTAAAAAATTTAGCTTCTAATTGTATGCGTGAACTCGGTGAAGGAAGGGGGTAATTTGTTCGTAATTTTCTTGATGAAGCAAATGTATAGGAAAGATACAATTAAAACAAATTGTTTTAATTAAATATTTATTGAAAATTATTGTTTTCAGTTGTAATGAAGCCTTTTAAGGTAAAATATCAGATATTCACTATATTTGTTTACACAGAACAATGAAATGAAAAATATTGAATAATTCCATTTACGATTGTTTGTCTTTTGTTTGTCCTTCACTCTATCCTATTCTTTTTAAAAGACTGACAATCAATTGATTACAAGAAAAGGTTTGGTCTCCAGCGGGATCACTAAATTAGGCGCAAAAGTAACTTTTTGCGCCTTTTTTTATCAATTTAGGCCATTTTGGCTCTGTTTCCTTCATTTTTTGACGTTTTCAAGCCTGCAAAATCACTTGATGTTTACGATATGTTTATGTCAAGGAAAAAAATGTTTATGTTTTGAGATTTTGACAGGAATTTGTTTATGATTTTTCAAAATGAGGGTCACAATGTTTATTCCAACCTCGGTCAGAGTAGTTCTGGTCACAACCCATCCTAACAAGCAAGGCTTGTTTCCAATCGTACTTCGATTTATTCAAAATCGAAAAGTTCACAACATTTCTTTACGCAAATACATTCCCCTGCAAGCATGGGAAAACAAAGGAGGTATGTTTGTAAAAGAAAAAGGTGAAGGTTCTGTCAAAAGTGCAAAAGCACTAAATCACTTCTTAAATGAAGTACTTTCCAAAGCTCGTAAAATCATTTATCTGTCAGAAGCTGATAACTCTTCTCTTACTTTCGAGAAATTATGTTTTTTGGGTTCGTAAGTGGGTGTCCAATTATTCCGCAAATAAATCATCAAACGTCAAGACATGTTGGACTACATCTGATTGATCAGCTTTGTTCTCCAATCCATATGTGGTAATCAATGCCGTGAAAATTGATTTTTTAGTTTTAGTAATTTGAGCAAAAATTTCACTTCTTTCTTCCAACTTTTTCTTGTACTCTGGAGTCAATCTATATTCTGAATTAGAAAACTTTATCTCAAATAAGTTGATGACTCTGTCCTCTCGCTCAACCAATAAATCAATTTGGATTCCCTTCATAGATTCGTTCCCCTTAAAACGAAACGAGGAAAATTCATGTAGAATATATTCGATTCTTAGTGCCTTAGCAATTTGAGGCAAATGGGTCATACAAATATTTTCGAAGGCATAACCTGTCCAGGTTTTAAAATCTGCTTGTTTGAATAATTTCAAAAAGATCCCTCTCTGGTTTGAAAGTTTTTTATTGGAAATAAACCTAAGGTGAAACAATGCAAAATTATCAGTGAGCCGGTAAAGCTTCCCTTTTTTCTTTTTTCCGAAAGGATAATAGGTCTTGATAAAAGCGGACTTCTCAAGTTCGTTTAGGGTCCGAGTTAATCCCCCTCCATTAGGCAATTTTGTCACCTTTGCTACTTCTTGACGAGTCAGACCTTTCCATTTAGTGCCCAATGCTTTCACTACAGCAATATGGCTTTCGGGCTTGTCAAATAAAGATTGAAAAACTCTACCAAATTCGTTTTTCAAAAACCCGCTATCATCAAAACATAACCTATCAATATTTTGTGGAATACTCTCTTGTGGTTTTAGCAAGTCAAGGTAAAAAGGGATTCCACCAAAGGCCATGTAAGTCTGCACCATTTCGTAGTGGTTGGCTTTTATTTTTCGAGCTTTAAAAAACTGCTCAGTTTCATTTAAGGTAAATGGTTGGATTGGCAAATATTGCGTTGCACGATTGTGCAAGCCACCCTTATCGTTAATTACCTTATCAATCATCCAAGAAGCCGCCGAACCACAAAGAATCAAAAAGACATTATTGTAAAGTGCCCAATCATTCCAAAAATGTCCCAACATTCCAAGAAATTTGGATTTAGGAGTAGCTATCCAAGAAAGCTCATCCAGAAAAATTACTTTTCGCTCATCTCCTTTTTTTTCTTTCAAATACCTTTTGAGTAGAGAAAAGGCTTTCAACCAAGACTTAGGTTTTTCATCGACAAGTGTACCAAACCCTTTTTCGGAAAGCTTTTCGGTAAAGATTTCTAATTGATCTTTAAGGCTTCCTCCTTTGACACCTGTCATATCAAAATCAATCTTTTCGTTGAGTACTTGCTTTATCAAAAAAGTCTTCCCAACTCTTCTTCTGCCATAGACAACTATCATTTCTGATTTGCCAGAATTCAGCGAGTCATTTAATATAGCAACCTCTTTTTTTCTTCCAATTAGCATATATGGTGGTTTATAATTGGCTAAATGTACATCATTTCACCCACATTTAGCCAACTATAATTATTATAACTGGCTAAATCTACCTCAAAACATATAGATTTAGCCAATTATAGATTCAACTTGAGGAACTAATTTGATTTTATAACTCGCTTCATCTTACTTTTTAAACTACTTAGAGCGATATATAAATTTTTATATGTCGCTCTAAGTGACCATTTTTGATAAATAAAGCGACATATAGGATTGGCAAATGACAAGAATTCGACTCTGTTGCATGGGTGAATATTTACACTTTGCCTATTCGAAAGTGATTGAAATTTGAGCAATGAAAAGGTTGGTGGAACTTAAATACCCGCAGGTACATTTCCATTCATAAGTAATTACTCTATATCTAATTCAATGAATTAAAAAAATGAAAATTCAAATATGCTCAGACTTACATCTCGAGTTCGAGCACAATCGTGATTGGCTATACCAAAATCCACTTGATCCTAAAGGAGACATACTAATTATTGCAGGAGACACCTACCATCTGGGAAAAGATTTTGCAGATTTAGATTTTATCAAAAAAGTATCTGATGAATTTCAATCCGTTTATCTAATTCCAGGAAATCACGAATATTATCGTGGTTATGATATTTCGACTGCACTTGGCTCAACGCATGAAAAAATTTTGGACAATGTCTTTTTAGTAAATAATCAGGTAGTTGAAATTGAAAAGGTCAAATTTATTTTTTCGACCATGTGGTCAAAGATTCAAAATAATGCTTTGGCTATTATGAACGGCATGAATGATTTTCGACTCATCAAATTCAAAGACCAAAAGTTCAATGTCAATCAATTCAATTTACTTCATGATAAAGCTTTCGATTTCATATCTGAGGCAGTGAAGGATGACGGTAAAAAAGTTGTCGTTACTCATCATCTACCAAGCATTGATTGTAATATTGAGGAGTTTAAAGGAAGCACTTTAAATGAAGCTTTCTGTGTCGATAAAACTAATTTCATTTTAGAATATGAAATAGACTTTTGGATTTATGGGCATAGTCACAGAAACATGAAAGACTTCAAAATTGGAAATACTCAAATGGTTACAAACCAGTTTGGCTATGTTGGATGGAGCGAACATTTGAGTTTTGATTCCGCTAAGGTGATTGAAATTTGAGAAGGGAGAATGTTCAGAAATAAAATTTCATCTCTCACTTGCAAAGTTAAATCAAATTATAGAGTCACTAATTTGATTTAAGTACCTAAATTTATATAGTTAGAGCGGATTAGTGCAGTTATAATCCGCTCTAACTATCATAAAAAGAATCTATATCCAGCCAAAATCATCTAAATTTTCAATTTTTGGCTAAATATAGATTTGATTCACTCTTTCGATTTTAAAAGAACAAAGATTGAGATGAGGCACTACTCGTTTATGGTTAATCCCGTTCAATTGATAAAAAAAACCATGACTCGGAAGTGAGTCATGGTTAAAAGATCATCAATTAATGAAGATTCTATCTCTGTAAAATTAGTTTATCAGTAAAGACACCTTTATCAGTATTAATAAAAAGATGATAGATGCCATTAGGTTGATTTTGTAGCTCAAGTTTTAATTTGCCTCTACTCAAATTATCTACTTTTTGATCAGTTACTAATTTACCTACTACATCTATTAAACTGACTTGATTTACTTTTTCATTAGGTAAATCAAATTCAATTGTAACTTCGTTAGAAGCTGGATTAGGATAAAATTTAATATTCTCAGAATTAGAAATAGACTCTGTGCTTGAAGAACCAAGTTTAGTGACTTCTATACAAAATTCACCAAAGGATGTAAATTGATTTTGATCAAGATCTTCCCAACAAAAACAACCATCAATCATCATAGTGTAATCCTGAGCATTCCCTGTAGGAATTTGAATATTTGAGTAATATAAATCATTATCAAAGTCAAAGTCTTCATTGCAATATGCTGGTACCGGATCTACGCAAGTATTTCCTTTGTAAATAGCCATTTCAGTGTCACCTCCTGTTATGTAATTATCCGCATTACATCTAATTGTTCTAATGCGATACCTAAATCCATCTCCAACGAATCTAAACCAAAGAGTTTTATTCAACTCTCCATCATCGAAGCAGTCATACCCATAATTAAGATCAGAATTTTGACTGTTTGCATAAGTGTTGTCATAAATGCGAGAGACTTGAGGAACATTTGTAGCTTTTCCAAAAAGACTGGAAATATTATTTCTATTCCCACAAGTATTGTTAAGAGGAACGCTCCCTCCACTTTGGGTTAAAGTGAAAGTCTTGAATGAACCTCCAGGAGTAGTAAATTTGATTTGAGCAACTCTACTATTGATTGTTGGGTTAAGCTCATATTCTAAACTAATGGATGCCATATTAGAACCAGAATTCTGAGATGGAATTACCCAATTTTGGTCAGAGGACACAACCCAATTTGAGTTAGATTCTACAGAAATATTGATAATTCCATTTAAGCGATTTACAGTCTGAAAGGCCGGATTAATATTAATAGTTTCTGCACTACCTGATTGAGTGAGTCTAAGCTCTTTCGAGCTAATTCCTGAGGCATTTACCCTAATAATTGCTTCCCTCGAATTCTGACTTGGATTTGATTGATAAGAGATGTTAAAGGTACCATTGTTACTTCCAGAATTGGGGTTTACGGTCACCCAGTTTGCAGTTTCAGTAACATTCCAAGATACATTAGAAGATACATTCACATTAAATGTTCCTACTCCATTGTTTACTGTTCTGTCAGATGGATTTATATCAAGAAATGGGGCTGAAGATTGTCCTGCTTGTCTAACAGTGACTGTTTTATCTGGTAATCCAGTAGCGGAAACTGTAATTGTCCCCACTCTTTCTTGAGTTGTATTGTTTTCCTGATAATTTACACTGACCGTTCCATTACCAGAACCACTTCCTGGATTCAACCAGAACCATGGGGTGGTTTTATTGGCGGTCCAAGATGTGTTTGAATTAATATTAAATGAGGCTTGTCCTTCATCTGCTGTAATATTAATTGTGGATGGAGTAACAGAAAGATTTAATGCTTGTCCTCCTTGTTGAGTTACGGTTACAATCCTGTCTGAAACACCTGAACCACTTAATGTTATTCTACCAGTACGACTACTTGTAGAGGTGTTTTGTTGGCATGTCACGGCGATAACCCCATTATTTGAACCAGATGTTGGTGATAAGGATAGCCAACCTGCATTATCAATTAGGTTCCAAGTTATATTTGACGAAACATTTAAAGTGCCGTTTCCACCAGCTGCATCAAAATTGAGACTTGTGGTGTTGACCGAAAGGAATGGGGCTGGAGTAGCTCCAGACTGAGCTATATTAATTACTACATCCGAAACACCATTTCCTTTTAAAGTAACGCTTCCTGTCCTACTATTTGTAGAGGAATTGGCTTGGGCAGTGACCGTAATACTTCCATTGTTCGAGCCAGAAACTGGAGTAATAATCAACCAACTTGAATTATCACTTGCTGTCCAAGAAATGTTGGATGATACATTGATAGCTCTACTACCTCCAGGAGCGTCATAATTCAAATTTGTCAAGTTTGTAGATAAGAATGGAGAAGGCATAGCTCCTGCTTGGGTAATAGTTACCGTTCTATTTGCTACTCCGTTTGCGCTCACAGTTATCGTCGCACTGCGACTAGAGGTACTTGTATTCTCCTGATAATTTACTTGAACGGTCCCATTGCCTGTTCCATTCTCCGGACTTAACCAGAACCATGAAGCTGTTTTCGATGCGTTCCAATTGGTATTGGAACTCACATTGAAGCTTGCTTGGCCCGAATCACTACCTACATTGAGGCTTGTTGGAGATACTGAAAGTTGGTTTTGTTGACCTTGGATGGTTAATGTTCCAACAGTTTCAGAAATATCCAATAAGTCATTTAAATCTTCAAATTCTTGAGCAATTGGAGAATTGGCAAGTTTAAATTCAGAACTGCTTCCAGCAGAGCCTATTGCCTTGAACTTTATTCCAAAAATTTTAGAATTTGATTGTAAACTCGTGCCAGCACCTCTAAACCATAGAAGTCCTAATTTCCCTTCAGAAACTTTATTCTTTTGAAAGTTTAGAGCAGGATCTAAACTAAGATTCGTATTTAGATCAACTACATCAATAAATTCAAATTTTGTATGATCCCATTGGAAACTTGTATTTGCACTTGTTATGTTAGTCCAACCTTCTACTGTTATGTTTGACACAAATTCATCACCTTGACCAACGTTTTTATCCTCAAAAATAAAATTGATCGTTGCTAATTTTGAATTTGAAAAAATTTCAGACTTTTGACCATTGTTTGAATCATTTACGTCACCCATTTTCATAGCAATAAAATCAATTGAGGTTTGATCACTACTTACATTGGTTAATTCAATTTTTTCAGGATAATCTGGGGTTTGAGGATTTAGAGGGTCTGGAAATTGGTAGCTCTCATTAACAAATTTCCATGAATCAACCAATAAAAAACGAGGATCTAATTCCAAAATTACTCTCTGAATTCTTGATAAATCACCTCCACTAAGAGATTTCGATAAATTTACATCTGCCGCAATCAACTTATAAGGTGTATTTAAATCGTCTCTAATTCCAAGAATATGTCTTTGGATTCTTGAAAGATCTCCTCCTGTCAATCCATTTTTATGATCATCGTCCTTAGATGGTGTGATTTGATAACTACTTCCTGATTGTAATCCTTCAAAACAATAATCACCATTGGAATCTGTCATAGTTGTTCTTGACTCATTCCCAGATAGAACCACTTGCACATTTTGAACACCAGAGCCATCGGATTTAGCAATTTTTCCACAGATTCTTATTTCCGAATTTTCTATACAGACAGATCCATTATTCGAAATAGGGGTAATTGAAGTTCCATTGGTGCCTACCTCACCTGAACTTGAGGTAATTGTAATCGCAGATTGTGCTCCTACGCTACCCGTTAATCTTACATCAACATAAAAGATAACTGTATTATCATTTAGGTCAACTGTTGGACCTGAAAACCAATTTACTCGTGCCATATCAGATGCCAATACTGAGCCTCCTAAATTACTCAATGCATTGGAACTTCTAATTCCTGTGATTTGTCCAATACTTGGGTTGGATAATTCTATTTGAACATCTAAACTTGTAAGTTGAGAAAAATTTCTAACAGAAACAGGAATTGAAACAGTTTGGCCTGAACTTCCACATTCATCTCCTATGTCAATTGTTATGTCACTTGGAGAGCAAGTAGAAGCGCAAATACAATCTATAGCATAGACACTTCTAGTATTAAATGCTTCATAAAGTACACCTTCAATATTACCCGACCCTATAAGATCTGCAGTATAAGTATAATCTAAATCAGGAAATTTAATGTCGGCTTTTCGTTCATTTTTATTGAATGTAAATTCAATATCGGAAAAATCAACTCTAAAGTTAGCATCTCTTTTCCACCATAAATCAGTTTTCACTGTAATGTCGTTTACAATGAGAGTATTATTACCAGTAAACTCTACGGTAAGTGCTCTGGCTACGTTTGGATTCCAAGGAGCTCCCTCTAATGGAATTGGTCCATCCCAGTTCTCCAAAAAACTAATTTTAAAAGAAGTATCATCTCCATCTGTGAAATAAACTGTGGCTGGATTAATGCTTACTTTATAGCATGATTGCTGTCCAGTCAAATTAACCTTATTTACCAATTGAGGGTAACTGATAAAATCATCATAGTAATATTGCATTACAAGTGACTTGCCATTTACCCCATCACTACAATCAAGATCATTTTCACCAATATCTACCCTCCCAAAATAATTTCCAAAAGTCTGATTTTGAGATCCTATGTATAGGTGTTCCCAAAAAGGATTAGAATTGCTCGGAAAATCCCCCTCAGGTTGATTATCAAAATTTTCGCTGTAGATATTACAACTTGAAGGATTGGTAGTACCACAATCAGGATCCTTTGAAAATTTAGAGAAACGAGCATTTCCTGTAAAGTTCCCAGAAAGGATAAAATTTCCATCTGAATCAACAGCTAATCCAGAATAGGTCCCTATCCCCGAGGATTGAGCTGTCCAACCTGTAGAAAATTGAGAATGTTTTGTAAATGAAAGAAAATTCATTCCTGAAAGTTGGTCGAAAAAATTATCTCCAATAACAATTTCGTTTTCGCAAGAAAGAACTAAAGAAAATGGAGCCTTTCCACCTTCGATTCCAGGAGTCCCAAAATCTTTTTCCCAATTGATGTTTCCATTAGAATTTCCAACTACTAAATAATCCCATAGATTATCAGAGTTACAAGGTGTATGTACCAAAAATGCAAAACCAGTCGGTGTGGAGATTCCATCAATGTAATGATTTACAGCAGAATCTTGATCATAATTCAGTTTCCAAATTTCATCTAATTGCCCATCAATTTTTTGTACATATAAATCCTTTCCAAAATATTCATCGTTAAATCCTGAACAGGATTGATTATTACTCGAAACATATTCTTCCCCAAATAAATAGTAATTATTATCATGAGATTGCACAATTTTATTGATGCAATTTCCAGAAAAGGTAAATGTAAAATCATTATTGAGAGTTCCATCAGATTCTAATGTTAATAAATATGATCTTCTGTTTTGAGGTGAATTATTAGACAGATCAGTATTCCAATATCCACCTATTAAAAGTCTATTGTTGTATGATTTTTCAATAGTCAAACCTACACCATGTCGATCGTCCCAACCATAGTTACGTTCCCAAGTTGTATTACCGTCAAAATCAACCTTAATAAGCCAAAAATTAAAGGTTCCATCAGTTCCATCATGTTGACCAACGAAAACATATCCATCACTAACTTCAACCCCATCAAACAAAAAATCTATTCCCGAACTAAAAGAATTTTTTTCCCACTCCATCACACCGGAGTTATTAATTTTCACTATCCGGCCATCCCAATCAGAATCACTACCTGAATATGGGAAGGATCCTATCCAAATAGCCCCACCATCACTTGTTGGTAAAACAGTACTATTTACCTCCAATTCATCTGCGTTACTTCTGGGAAAGTCATAACTGCCAATATAAGAGGGTTGCGAATATGCTAATTTTGAAATTAGCATTATTAAGACTAAACAAGCAATAGAAATTGTAAATTTCGAGTTGCTTAATAATTTGAATTTCATTGTAATTAATTTAAGGTTAAAAAATGGAGTTAACCCCCAACAGCTAGCCAGCCATCGAGAAAGCAAAACCCAATAAAAAATATCAAGAAATAATTAAAGCTAAGATATTGACAATCAACGGATTGCACTCTACTCAATAATGAGTAATATTATACTCATCAATGAGTATTTTTAAACAATACCTGCCTTAGTGCTTGATAAAACCAACTCCAAAGTATTCTTGGTGTTGGTTTTACGTAAAAGGTTACGACGATGTGTATCAATCGTGTGTTTTGAAAGAAAAAGAATAGAAGCTATTTCTTTGCTTTGCATGCCCTTGGCCAATAGACGTAGTATTTCTAATTCGCGAGGAGAAACATTTTGGTAATTTGAAGATACAGGGTTCATTAGTTGTTGTTTTGGTTTATAAAAGGATTATACAGGGCGCCGACGCACCAATTCATAATTATTTAATATTTTCTGATTTTTAAGCAGTGAGTTGTTTTGCGATTGAGCCTGAATGGGTTGTTCTCAAGTTATTGTAAAGCGCCTTGTGAAGGTAATTGGTTTTTTGGGCTTATGGAATGGCGGTTTTCTGCCATTTTTACACACTTATTCAAAGGCACTGTTTTTTTCAAAATTGTTATATAGATTTACATTATGGTTATCCCAGTTTGGAGTTTGATATGCTGGCATTCTTTGCACTAAAGCATTGAATAATGTTCTATACGTTCCTGAGAATTTTTCACCAATTAGCAATTCTTGAAACTTGGCAGTAAAATCACTTTTACCTGCCTTTTCATCTCCATCAAAGGCCAACTGATTATTTTGGCAAGAAGCAATATGAATCAGCGAATAATCTGTATTATTTCCATTACCTGCTTCTTTTTTAATGCTCTTGTAAAATTCTATATTTTTCTCAAAATCCTCAAAAACCAGCTCTGTATCAATGCCCCTTATGGGATTGTCCGAGCCTGAAATTGAAAAATTTTCAGAAATGAACGAATCTAAAATTCTTGAAACATTGCCATTTAAGCAACTATCTGTCAAAAAGAATATTCTCGAATTCTTTTTGAATGATTGCCATAAAATTTTCAATTCATCATCTATTATCATTCTATCGGATAGAACTAACGCTTCATCATAATTATCTTTTTCAAGTTCGTCTTCGTTCCAGTCGTTTACTCTTGTTCCATGTCCAGCGTACGTAATAAAAAACAAATCTTCTGATTTCATTATTTTTCTCACTTCATTGATCTTACAGAATACATTATTTGACGTTGCTTCAGAACCTAAAATAACTGTTGAGCTGAAACCTTTTGAACAAGCAAATTCTTTATAAAATTTTGCATCGTTTTCTGCATTATTCAAAGTCCCAAAAATCTCCTTGTATTTTTTATTATCTACGGAGTTAATCCCGATATGTAATGAGTATTTATTTATCTTTTTTTTCATTTTCTTTATCTTGAATTTCTTTTTTTAGATTTTCTAATTCTTTTTGAGCTTCAATTCGTAGCCTTTCAGCCTCAATTAGTTTTGTCTCTATCTGATATTGAAATGTTTTCATTTCATTATCCCTGTTTATTTCTTCCTGCTTAATAGTTGAAATTACTTTGTTTAACTCATTAGAATAGTTTAATTTAAAAATTTCATTTTTTTGAATTTCAGATTCTAATAAAAGTTTTTCAGATTCCAAAGACTTTTGGCGCACTGTATTATCATATTTAAATGATACTATTTGTGCTGGAATAGAAACGATAGCTTTCGCAATGTTTATTGGAATAGAAATAAATCCTTCAACAGACGATGGCGAATCTAAATTGTTGGAATTTATTAAACCATCCTTAAATATTAAATCACTTTTGCTCTTTACAAATGCTTTTCTTTTCAATGGAACTTGAAATTGACTTGTTAAGTCAACGTGTGGAATTATTAGATTGGTTTTGAATGTAGAATTATTAACTGGAGTAATTTCCAAAACAGATGTGATAATTGGTCTAGTAAGTACGCCACTATATGTTTTAGCTTTTAAAGCTTCATTAGCCTGCTTTTTGGCATCATCTGCAGTACTCTTTTCTGCATCTGACATTTCAGATTTTACTTTTTGAGCTTCTTTCTCTTTTTCTGTCATCCTAAATTTTACATAAAAAGAAGCATCAACTGGTTCTACGTTATACCCTCCTTTTTCATTTGGGATTTTGATTGTCCAGTCATTTTTTATTGAATCTTTTATTTCGCTTACTTTTAAATAAAAGGTTGAAGAGTATTCCTTAATGACTACCTCTATATCGTTACTGCTTCGAACTGGACTATTCTTTACATCTAAAATAGCTTCAGGAGCATTTGCAATTGTTTCGACTATTTTAGGCGTTTTATCTTCGGTGGTGACGTCTACAGTTTCCAGCAATCCTTTTTCATTGATTTTGAAATTTAACTTATCATCCATTAGAATATTTTTCTTATGATTGAGAATAAGTAAACTTCGATTGTCAGCAATAGTCTCAAGAGTAACCTGAAAAGTTTGTTGGATAACTTGATTTGATGCTGTAAGCATCTTTCCCTTATAATATACGGCAACCTTTGCGTTTGAAACAATTTTTAATTTGGATTCAGGTAATCTGTAATAAATATGCCCTGTATTAAAACCATCAGAACCATATTTAGTCTTTACTACTGAGCACCCTGAAACCAATAATATAGCTAAATTTAACAATATAATAACCAAAATAGATTCTGACAAAATATTTTGAACCAAGTATTTTTTCATAATTTAAGTTTTAAGTATTAAAAAAAAATCACACCACCAACCCCATCCGATACCCCATCGCTGCAATTTCAGCTACATTTTTGCAGCCGAGTTTATTTTTAATATTGCCACGATGCGTTTCAATCGTATGGAAGCTGCGATTGAGTTGGTTTGCAATTTCTTTTGT
>CALHBQ010000563.1 GCA_937930815.1 uncultured Saprospiraceae bacterium
CCACAATTTAGTGTTTTTAGAAGAGGACTGAATTTGTTTAGAAAATATTTTAAAAATAAAATTTTTGACCCGATTCTCAGGATTTTTGAACGCGCGTTAATCCGATTAATTAAAATTCCAAAAATCATCGGGTAGAGTAGTTTTGTTTTCAAGGATTTATGAATTTTTCTTTGCTTTCAAAAATACAACAAAAAAGCCGCTACTGAAAGTCAGCAGCGGCGGAGGGTTGTATTGTAATCTAAATTCTTAAATAATTAAATTGGCGTAGGTCGCATTTGCTTCAATAAATGCTCTACGTGGTGGCACTTCATCACCCATCAACATAGTGAAAGTACGATCACATTCATCCGCATCATCTATTGTCACTTGACGTAAGGTTCTGGTTTCTGCATTCATTGTAGTTGTCCACAATTGCTCTGCATTCATCTCTCCCAAACCTTTATAACGCTGAATAGAAACACCAGCTTCGTTTCCGCCGCCAAATTCTTCTACGAATTTTTGGCGTTCCTCTTCGTTCCAAGCGTAAGCTGATTTTTTACCTTTTTTAACTTGATAAAGAGGTGGTGCAGCAATATAGATGTGCCCGTCCTCAATCAATTTGGTCATGTATCGGAAGAAGAAAGTCAAAATCAAAGTAACAATGTGACTACCATCGACATCGGCATCACACATGATGATTACTTTATGGTAACGCAATTTTTCTGTATTAAGCGCTCTGACACCTTCAGAGTTTTCTTCAATTCTTACCCCCAATGCAGTGAAGATATTTTTAATCTCCTCATTTTCATAAATACGATGTTCCATCGCTTTTTCTACATTCAAAATCTTACCTCTCAATGGTAGAATCGCTTGGTACATTCTATCTCTTCCTTGCTTTGCAGTCCCGCCTGCCGAATCTCCCTCAACCAAAAATATCTCTGATTTCTCAGGACTTCTCGAAGAGCAATCGGACAGCTTACCAGGTAATCCACTTCCTGTCAATACATTTTTACGCTGAACCATTTCACGTGCCTTACGAGCAGCGTGACGGGCGGTAGCGGCCAAAATTACTTTATCAATGATTCGTTTGGCGAGTTGTTTATTTTCTTCTAACCAGTGCGTCAAAATCTCACCCACTGCACGAGAAACAATACCGGCAACTTCTGAATTCCCTAACTCACCCTTTGTTTGTCCTTTAAATTGTGGCTCCTGCACTTTTACAGAAACAACAGCAGATAAACCTTCTCTAAAATCCTCTCCTGCTATCTCAAATTTCAATTTATTGAAATATCCTTCTGCTTCTGCGTATTTTTTAAATACTCGATTGACGGCCATCCTAAAACCCTTTACGTGCGTACCACCTTCTGTTGTTCGGATGTTATTTACGTAAGAGTAAAGATTTTCTTTAAACGAAGAATTGTATTGCATTGCTACTTCAATCTCCACATCGCTTTCTTTCCCAACCACGTGAATCGGTTCTTCGAGGATAGTCGTTTTTCCTGCATCAATGAAGTTGACAAATTCTTTCAATCCACCTTGACTGTGGAAAGTGTCTGTTCTAAACTCGGTATCTTCTCCTTTTTCGCGTTCGTCGGTGATGACAAGTTTTAATCCTTTATTCAAAAATGAAAGCTCGCGCATACGATTGGCAAGCGTCTCGTATTTGTAAATTAAAGACTCAAAAATTTCAGCATCAGGCTCAAAAGTTACGATGGTTCCAGTTTTATCGGTTTTTCCGATGACTTTTACATCTTCTTGTGGTTTTCCTTGATTGTATATTTGCTCGAAAATCTCTCCGCCACGGTGAACTTCTGCTCGTAGCATTGATGAAAGTGCATTCACACACGAAACCCCAACACCGTGCAGACCACCTGATACTTTGTAAGTGTCTTTATCAAACTTACCACCGGCGTGTAATACAGTCATTACGACCTCCAGAGCTGATTTTTGTAGTTTGGCGTGCATGCCTGTTGGAATTCCACGACCATTATCCGTAACGGTGATTGAATTGTTCTTATTGATTTGAACTGTGATAGTGTCACAATGCCCAGCAAGATGCTCGTCGATAGAGTTATCAACAACCTCCCAAACTAAGTGGTGCAGTCCCTTTGCATCTGTACTACCGATATACATCCCAGGCCGCTTTCTAACCGCTTCTAACCCTTCTAACGCAGTGATGTTATCCGCACTATAGTCTTGTTTTTGCTTATTGTTTTCTGACATACTGTATGCTATTTTAACGGTTGATTTTAAAGTGTGCAAAGATAATAAATTTCAATGGTATTCATGGGGTTTTAACCTATCTAATTTTTTTTATAAAATATTGATAATCAATATTTTATAAATATTTTTATTTTTAAATTTTTGAAACAAAAAAAAGGAGTGTTTTTTGGTGAAAAAACACCTTATTCTTCATTAAGAATTTACCTTTGCAGAAAATATAATTTCTCTATGCAATCAATCTGTATTTATTGTGGTTCGAGTAAAGGAAACAACCCACACTATGCGAAAGTTGCCCGTGAGTCGGGAGCTTTCTTTGCCTCTAAGGGTATCAAAATTGTTTATGGCGCTGGCAATGTCGGTTTGATGGGTGAAGTGGCTGACGGTGCATTGGATGCAGGAGGTGAAGTCATTGGCGTGATTCCTGAATTTTTAAAAAAGTGGGAAGTTTGTCACACTGGCCTAACTGATTTGCATGTTTTTGAAACGATGCACCAGCGCAAATCTTTTATGGCCGAAATTTCAGATGGATTTTTGGCGCTTCCTGGTGGTTTTGGGACATTGGATGAGTTATTTGAAATTATGACTTGGAAGCAGCTGAATTTGCATCAAAAACCTATTGGCGTTTTGAATGTCAATGGATATTTCGATCATGCGCTTAGACAAATGGACACGATGGTAGAAGAAGGCTTTTTAAAGTCCGAGAACAGAGATTTTCTGAAAATCGAAACCTCTATCGAGCGTTTGTTAGAAAAGATGCAAGGGCACTCTGATATTCCTTCAGCGGGTAAATGGATAGATTAGGTTGAAAGTTAGATGTTGAAAGTTGAAAGAGTCGCACTCGGAACATCCAACTTTCAACCTTGAACTTTCAACGAAAATACTACCTTTGCAGTTCCACTTAGATTTAACATGACAGACAAGCACATTTATACATCTCTGGTCAAAGCAAAAAAAGAGGGACAAAAGAAATTCGTCGTTCTGGTTGATCCTGATAAACTGAGTTTGCGAAATTTGGAAAAAACAATCGAACTCGCTGCCGAAGCATCAGTTGATTATTTCTTTATCGGAGGGAGCTTGATTGTCAACAATATGTTGGATGAAACGCTAAAGAAAATAAAAACAGTCGCTCCGAAAATTCCGCTTATTCTTTTTCCTGGTAATGCATTTCAACTAAGTTATCGAGCAGATGGATTGCTTTTTCTTTCTCTAATTTCGGGTAGAAATGCCGAATTGCTGATTGGAAAACACGTCATCACAGCGCCTTATTTGAAAATGAGCCCTTTAGAAATATTACCGACTGGGTATATGTTGGTGGATGGAGGAAAAGCAACGACCGTAAGCTACATTAGTAACACAAGTCCAATTCCTGCAAATAAAGATGACATTGCTTTATGTACTGCGATGGCAGGCGAAATGTTGGGCTTAAAACTCATTTATATGGATGCAGGAAGTGGCGCGCTCAATCCTGTTAGTGAAAGCATGATTGAAAATGTGAGTGGAGCAACTTCAGTTCCTGTTATTGTTGGTGGCGGTATTCGTACACCCGAAAAAGCGCTGGCCAATGTGAAAGCAGGCGCAGATGTGATCGTAGTCGGGAATGCGATCGAAAAAGATCCTTCCCTAATAAAAGAAATGGCAGCCGCTGTTCATTCGCTCAATCCCGTTAGTAAAGTTTAGTTACACTTAGCCGTTCCTTGTAGTAGTGTCTTGTTTGTCAGTCTCTGCTTTCTCAATGAAGCGATCTCTATTCTCAATCCTATTCATCTGTAAAACAAAAAACCACCCTTGCCGAAGCAAGAGTGGTTTTTGTGTCTAAAGGTTTGAAATACTGAGTAAAAATTATTTTTTCAGTAGATCGCGAATTTCAGAAAGTAAAACTTCATTTGCAGGTGGTGCAGGAGCAGGAGCAGCGCCCATTGCTTTGATTTTAGCTTTACCCATTAGGAAAAGTACCCAACCAACGATTAATAAACTGATGATTGTGTTTAACCATTTACCCCATCTAATTGCATTTTCAGCAACAAATCCGTCTGTTCCTTCAGCACCTGTTGCTGGAGAAAGTACGTATCGTAATTCTGAAAAGTCCATTCCACCTGAGAAATGACCTACGATCGGCATGATAACATCTGATACGAAGGTATTTACTACAAGTCCAACAGCTCCAGCCAAGATTACTGCAATTGCAAAATCAAGTACATTGCCGGTCATGATGAAGTCCTTAAATTCTTTCCACATAATTTTAATGTTTTTGTTACAAAAATAGTTGTAGTGTAATTTTAACAGGCGCTAATTTATTCAAAAATCATAGTTTTCTATTAGAAAATGGTTTTTTTTTCACTTTGCTAAAATTTTTATCCCTTTATTACAACCAAATTGAAATGTTAACCACTCTTTATTAAAAATGCTAATTGATACTCATACGCATTTATACCTGAAGCAGTTCGACGACGATAGAAAAGAAGTGATCGAACGAGCCGAGGAAGCAGGTATAAAAAAGTTCTTTCTTCCAAATATTGATAGTCAAAGCATAGATGCTATGTTGCAGATGGAAATTGATTTTCCAGATAAATGCTTTGCGATGATGGGATTGCACCCATGTTCTGTCAAAGAAAATTATGAAGAAGAATTGCAAATTGTAGAAAATTGGCTCCAAAAGAGAAAATTTTGTGCCATTGGAGAAATAGGAATTGACCTATATTGGGACAAAAGTTTTTTCGAACAGCAAAAAAAATCTTTCCTAACACAAGTCGAGTGGGCGATTGACCTACAATTGCCGATTGTGATTCATTGTCGTGAGTCAATTGATATCGTAATTGATCTTTTACAGCCATATAAAGGAAAATTGAAAGGCATCTTTCATTGCTTTGGAGGAACTGTTGAACAGGCCAAAAGAATCATGGATTTAGAATTCTTGATGGGAATTGGAGGTGTATTGACCTTTAAAAAAGCAAAGTTGGACGAGGTGATAGAAGAAATTCCTTTGGAATACTTGGTGCTTGAAACAGATTCCCCTTATTTGGCACCTGCACCATACAGAGGCAAACGAAATGAAAGTAGTTATGTGAAAATCGTGGCAGAGAAAATGGCGGAAGCAAAGAATATTAGTTTGGAAGAGGTTTCATTAGCTACCACGAATAATGCTTTAAACTTATTTGTATAAATTAAATATATAGTTTAAATTAAAAAGCCTGACTATCAATTAGTTATAAAAGATTAAGCCTAATTTGGGATACCAATTCAAAAAATTTTGAATTATAACTTTTATTTACAATTTTTGCGATTCTTCCCGTTGAAAAGAACTAATCGAATTGGAAGGAAAGTTCTTTTACACAGAAGTAATCTACTTTGAGAAAATCATAAAAAATAAGGACTTGCTACTCTTGATAGAGTTTGGGTCGAAGGAGAGGTGTCCGAGTGGCTTAAGGAGCACGCTTGGAAAGCGTGTGTACTCCAAAAGGGTACCGAGGGTTCGAATCCCTCTCTCTCCGCTGTGAGAAATTACATTAAATATGTAAATCAAACTTAATTTAGAATAATATTTAACAATTGTAAAAACCTTCTTTGCCATGCGAAAATTACTGGCGCTGTTGTTTGTTAGCTTTTCAACAATCACAGCTTATGCACAAGATGCCGATGCGGCATTAGAACAATCAGGATTCCAATTCATGAAAGAAAAATTCATTGAAGGAGGCTGGTTTTTTATGAGTTTAGTACTTGTATGTTTGATCTTAGGATTGGCATTTTGCATTGAGCGTATTATTACGTTGAATATCGCTACTGCAAATACTGACAAATTACTTCAAAGAATTGATGAAAACCTGAAAGCAGGTGACATGAATGGAGCAATGGAAGTTGCCAAATCAACTCAGGGGCCTACTGCTTCTGTATTGTATGAAGGTCTTCGTAATGCACCTAATGGCCCAGCGGCTGTTGAAAAAGCCATCGTTTCTTACGGTAGTGTACAAATGGGACTTTTAGAAAAAGGATTGGTATGGATTGCACTTTTTATCGCAATTGCACCGATGCTTGGTTTCATGGGTACGGTATTGGGTATGATTGGTGCCTTTGATGAAATCGAAAGAGTAGGTGATATCTCTCCTTCTATCGTTGCAGGTGGTATTAAAGTAGCACTTTTGACAACAGTATTCGGTCTTATCGTAGCGATTATCCTTCAAATTTTTTACAACTACATCGTTTCTAAAATTGACGGTATTGTAAATAGAATGGAAGATGCTTCTATCTCATTGGTAGATGTAATGTCAAGAAACAATGTTTTCAAATAATTAAAAACGACTATCCATGTATAAATTTCTGACTAAGAATGGTCAGTTATTGGCATTCGGTTTAGGGACGCTTTTAACTATCATTTTCTATGTATCGGTTTCGTCAGGTTTGGAGGAATTCACAGAGTTAGATCTGGCCAAAGATCCTGCAAGATTCGATACTACAATTTTCAATTTCGGATTGATGACTGCGCGTATTTTAACGATTGTTGCAGGTTTGATTGCGCTCGTTTTTGGGCTTTATCACACTGTTACTAATCCTAAAGGTGCACTCAAATTTGTGATTGGCATTGCCGTTTTTGCGCTTATTTTCTTTGGTTCCTACAGCATGTCTGAGGGAGCTGTTAAAGAATCTTGGGCAGAAAAATTTGCTATCACACCTGATATTAGCAAGTTTGTAGAAGGTTCTATTACTGCGACAATCGCACTTTTAGGAATTGCAATACTTATTTTTATTTTAGGTGAGGTTCGTAACTTCTTTAAATAATATTTTACCATGGCTAAAAATAGTTCCAGAAGTAGAGTAGCGACGGAAATCAATGCAAGTTCGATGGCAGATATTGCCTTCTTGCTTTTGATATTCTTCCTCGTTACAACTACAATTGATGTTGATAAAGGTATTTTGGTAAAACTTCCACCATGGTCTAATGAGCCACCACCAGAGATGAAATTGAATTCACGTAACGTGTTTTCAGTACTGGTGAATGCTAACAATGATTTGTTGGTGAGAAAGAAGCCAGCCGAATTGGCAAAATTACGTGAACGTGCAGTAGAGTTTATTACAAACCCAAGTGGTGCGCCTGACTTAGCTGAGCGACCTACCAAAGCGATTATCTCGCTTAAGAATGATAGGGGAACTGGTTATGAAACCTACCTTACGGTTTATAACGAACTCAAAGCTGCCTATAACGAAATTTGGGATGAAGAAGCCAAAGCGCTTGGACATCCTGGATATAGTGATGATTTGCCATTAGAAGTTCGGAGACAAATCAAATTAAAAATACCGATGGTACTTTCTGAAGCAGAGCCTACGGCATTTGGTGATGAAAAATAAAAACTTTCAATCATGAGTAAATTTAGAAAAAAAGGTAAATCAATGCCGGCGATTTCAACAGCGTCGTTGCCAGATATTATCTTCATGCTTTTGTTCTTTTTCATGGTTGTTACCGTGATGAGAGAGTCGGAGTTGAAAGTAAAGGTATTGGTGCCAGAGGCGACTGAGTTGACCAAATTAGAGCAAAAATCTCTTGTAAATTACATTTACATTGGTAAACCAACGCCTAAGAATCAAAGTGTTTACGGTACTTCACCTCGTCTTCAGTTAGGCGATAAGATCTCTAATATTAATGATATTCCATTGTTTTTGGAGCAATTCAAGGCTGGAGTTCCAGAGGTACAACGACCACGTATTACTTCTTCTATTAGAGTAGATGGTGATGTGACGATGGGTATCGTTCAAGACGTAAAAACGGAATTGCGTAAGCAAGGTCAATTGCGTGTGAACTACTCTGCGAGACAACGTACCGAAGATTTGTAGAATACAATGTTAGTAAAAAAACTAACAAAGGGTCATTCAGTTAATTCTGATTGACCCTTTTATTTTTTACAAAAATTTGCTCGCGCGAGGCTCTGCCTCGTGTGTATGATCATAAGGCGTCTCGCCTATAATCTTTCGATTTTGTTGGTTGGAAACCAACGGCTCCTACACACGAGCCACGATTTTTGAAAAAAGATTAGCAACTATTTAAACCTAAAACCAAATCTCCTGCGCCAACCTAAAAGTATTAGCATGCGCTTCTATAATTGTAGAAATCCGCTCTGAATAACCACCACCCATACTTATAGCAAGTGGAATATCATTTTTCTTACACAATTCGAGGACGATACGATCGCGCTCTTTACAACCTTCCAAACTAATACTCAATCGACCTAACTTATCAGTTTCAAGCACATCAACACCAGAGACATAAAAAGCAAAGTCAGGTTGGACTTTATCTATTAAATTGGGCAGTGTAATACGAAGCGTTTTTAAATAAAAATCATCTTCCGTTTTGTCGGGCATTCCGATATCAAGATCTGATTTTTCTTTTCGAGTAGGGTAATTTTTTTCTCCATGTATGGAAAAAGTGAAAACGCGTGATTCATTTTGAAAGATTTGCGCCGTTCCGTTTCCTTGATGTACGTCGAGGTCGATGACCAATATTTTTTTGATCAATCCTTTTTGTAAAAGGAAATTGGAAGCAACGCCCACATCATTTAGTAAACAAAAACCTTCTCCTTTATAAGTGAAAGAATGATGTGTCCCGCCTGCAATATTCATCGAAACACCATGCTGTATTGCAAACTGAGCGCACTCAATCGTACCATGAGTGATGAAAGTGCCTCTTGTTACCAAATGCTCTGACATTGGGAATCCAATCGCTCTTATTTCTTTTTTGGAAAGTTGTTGGTTTTTGAGTTTGTTCCAGTATTCAGCGTCGTGGGTCAGTAGGATGGTTTCTTCAGAAACTTGTTTTGGTGCAAAAAAGTTTTCGTTAGTAATGGTTCCTTCGTAAAGTAATTGTTCTGGCAATAACTCATATTTTTCCATTGGAAAACGATGACCTTCTGGTACCGCATATTTATAAATAGGAGAGTAGGCAATTTTAAGCATTCATAGAATTTGAAATAGCCAAAGCATCTTTTGCGCAAGCAATTAATTCATTCAACATCATCGAAGTCGCTCCCCACACGACTTGACCTTGAATGTCAAAATAAGGCACGTTTTGCATCGTGAAATTATTGCTCATGGTCATGTCCTTCTTTTTTCGATTACTTTCTTTCAAAAATAACTCAAAAGGAATTTCCAATATGCTTTGAACTTCGGATTCTTGCGCAACAAACTTTGGAGTATAAGGCAGATACCCTACAAATGGATAAACTTTGAAATTACTAACCGGAATATATAACTCCGACAAAGCACCAAGGACTTCTACATCAGATGAAATTATACCAACTTCCTCCTCCGCTTCTCTCAGCGCCCCTGCCAATAAACTATCATCCGAATCTTCCAGTTTTCCACCTGGAAAACCTATTTGTCCTCTGTGTCTATCGTTAGGATTACTATTTGCTCGCTCTATAAGTACTAAGTGTTGTTTGCCGTCTTTCGGAAAGAAAAGTGCTAAAACGCAAGCAATTCGTGCTTCTTCTGGAGCAATTGCTTTTAGCCTTTGAGCGGTAGGCGACATCTCCGCTTGAGCTGATGAACCCGGTAAGGTTTGAGTAAGTCTATTTTTTAAATTTTGGATAAAATTCATAACTCAAAAACAGAGCGGATTAAAAATAGTTGCAAAAAGAAAACCCTGACAATGAGGTTATCGTCAGGGTTTTGAAAATTTGAAAAAAACAAATTATATTTTAATCAGTATTTGATACTTTTAAGTAGTTTTTGAGCGCAGTAGTCATTGATGGAACTTCGGGAGCAGGCGCTTTAATATTTGCCTGTAATCCTCGATCTTCTACTGCTTTGGTAGTTTGACTTCCAAATACCGCAATTCGGGTATCATTCTGTTTGAAATCAGGGAAGTTTTCATACAAAGACTCAATACCCAATGGACTAAAGAAAACCAAAACATCATAAGTGATTTCTGCCAAATCAGAGAGATCACTTGCCACAGTTCTATACATTTGCGCTTCTTGCCAATCCAATTCCAATTCTTCGAGAAATCTTACCGCTTTTTTAGCTCCTAAATTAGAACAAGGCAATAAGAATTTTTCTCCTTTATGTCTTACGAAGTAAGTTTTTAGATCTTCGATATGACGCTTACCCGCAAAAACTTTACGTTTTCTATAAATGATAAACTTTTGAAGATAGTTAGCGATTGCTTCTGTTTGGCAGAAGTATTTAGTTTCAGCTGACATAAAAACTCTTGCTTCTTCGCACACTTTAAAAAAGTGATCGATTGCGTTTTTACTAGTGAAAATAACCGCCGTATGGTCATCAATTTTTATACGTTGTCTTCTGAACTCCTTAGAGGTCAAAGGCTCTACATGTATAAATTGACGCCAGTCTATTTGCAGACCAAATTTCTTCTCTAAATCAAAGTATGGTGAGCGTTCGGGTTTGGGTTGAGAAACCAAAATGGTTTTTATTTTCTTGTAGGACTCACCTTGCGCATTGCTTGCTGCCATTCACGAAATCATTTTATTATGTGAAAATCATGCCTCTTGATAGAGTAAAATCAACTTTATGAGTACAATCACAGGGGCTATTTCGACGGTGCAAAGATACAACAAAAAGTGAAATTTATTTAAAATCAAATATTTTCCTGATATAAAGAGTCCTCGAAGCTGTCTAAAAACAAGTGTTATAAAGATTAAACCTGTCGATATGTAGAATGAAATCTTAATTAAATCAGAAGGCCCGTAGGCTATAAACACCACAAAAGGAACAAGTATTAATCCAATTATGATATTGAAAATGACTATTGAAAAATTATAGATGCTTATTTCTTTTTTAATTGGAAAAAGCCATTTGATAATAGACAACAGAAAGTGCTTGAAAAGAAAAAAGGCTAATACAGAACCGATACAGGCATATAAATTGAGCCAATATCCATCAAATGGTAGGCTATTCGAGTAATCCAAGAGTAGAAAAATGAATATCCCACTGGTGATAAAAAACAATGAATACCAGAAAAGATATGGTGTATTTGGTAGAAAGCCCTGCTCTCGTTGTAGCTGATTCAATAAATTATCGTTGCGAAAAGCATCGTAAACTTTCCAAAAGTACTCTCGCAACATGGTGAATAGAATCGCTATGAAAATAACCAAGCCTATTAACACAGTAAACAAAAACGATTGGCGAGCCTTTCTATCGGCAGCACGATTTTTTCGTTTACTTTTCTTTGATTTTTTTATGATAGCAGGGGCTGCTGCTCCAGTATTTTGACCTCTTTTTATCTCAAATGGATTAGAATTGTCGGGCGATTGGTCTGCTTTGTCACTTTCGTCTTCTGTTTCAACAGGGGCTTTTAACCTTGACTTTATTTCAAATGGATTGCTATTTTGTGCAAATGATGAAGATGCACAAAGAAGTAAAACCAATAAAGTTAGGAAATGTAGTTTCCCTTGTTTGAGTATTTGAATGCCGCTGGACATGGCGCTAAGGTACAACGCAACTTTTTAGTATTAAAAATATCGTTTGTGTATCTTTGGTAAACCAAACACTATTCCTTGGTGTTTGGTGAATACAAATTCTTTATGATATGATTGGATGGAGATTTTCGGAATATATTGCTGGTGATAAAAAAGGCTCTGTTTATGACCAATTGTTACGATTGTTTAAGGAATTGTTGGTGCATACCTCTGGTAATGTAAGTGAAGCATTGAGTTGGTTGACGCAATTGGATAAACAATACAATATCACAAATGCCGATTATGGTATGGCTGATTTTATTCAAGATTTGATTGATAAAGGATTTATTGAGCAAGAAGGAAACGGTAACCCCAACTTTGTTCCTTCTTCCAAAATGGAAATCGCGATGCGACGCCAAGCATTGGATGATATTTTTGGACAATTAAAAAAATCTAAGCAAGGAAACCACAGTACTAATTTCTCTGGAAACGGAGATGAGTTTACTTCTGAACTCAAACCTTACGAATTTGGAGATAGCCTCGATAATTTAGCAATCTCAGAATCGCTAAAAAATGCCCAAATAAATCACGGTATTGATGATTTTAAACTGACGCACAGTGATTTGGAGATGCATGAGACCTACTATCAAAGTCAAATGAGTACGGTGCTGATGATTGATATTTCGCACTCTATGATATTGTACGGCGAAGATCGAATTACTCCAGCCAAAAGAGTAGCAATGGCACTTGGCGAACTCATAACCACCAAATACAAAAAGGATTCCTTAGACATTATCGTTTTTGGAAACGATGCGTGGGCGATTAAAATGAAAGATTTGCCATATCTCGAAGTTGGCCCTTATCACACCAACACCGTTGCTGGTCTCGAATTGGCAATGAATATTCTCCGCAAACGTCGTAATCCGAATAAGCAAATTTTCATGATTACAGACGGTAAACCAACCTGTATTAAAAAAGGAAAGAAATATTATAAAAATGCCTTCGGTCTCGATAAACAAATTCTTGGTCGAACGATGTCTTTGGCAGTGAAATGTCGAAAATTACAAATTCCAATTACGACATTTATGATAGCACGTGATCCTTGGTTGGTAAAATTTGTTGACCAATTTACACGAGCAAACAACGGAAAGGCATACTATAGTTCACTCGACGGGTTAGGGCAGTTTATTTTTAAAGATTATAAGAATAATAAGCTAAGGAGAAAATAAGAGTGTTTTGTTTTTAGAGAAAAAAGTTACGTTCTTCGCCTTGTCTCTGGGGATACCCATTGAGTAACTTTGTAAAAGACTTTCATGTCAAAACAAAACGAAAAAGAATACGACCTCATCATCTGGGGCGCATCAGGATTCACAGGTCGATTAGTCGCCGAATATCTCATCGGAAAATATGGAACAGACGGTGATCTAAAATGGGCAGTTGCCGCCCGAAATCAATCAAAATTGGAAAAGGTCATGGCTGAGATTGGTGCCGAACAAGTACCGATGATCATCGCAGATGGTCACGATGTCGTTTCGCTAAATGCAATGGCAAGTCGTACCAAAGTAATTTGTACAACGGTTGGCCCATATGCAAAATACGGCTCCGAATTAGTCGCTGCCTGCATCGAAAATGGAACTGATTATTGCGACCTAACTGGCGAAGTACAATGGATGCGAAAGATGATCGATCAACACCACGAAGCCGCCAAAGCAAAAGGGGTTCGCATTGTTCACACTTGTGGTTTTGATTCGATTCCATCGGATATGGGTGTTTATTTTTTACAAAAAGAAGCAAAAGAACAAACGGGCGAAATCTGCCAATCCATCGATATGCGCGTAAAAGCAGCGAAGGGTAGTGCGAGTGGCGGAACCATTGCCAGCATGAAAAACATATCAGAAGAAGCACAAAAAGATAAATCCATTTATAAAATCATTTTCAATCCATATAGTCTCTGCCCAGACGGAGAACGAGAAGGCCCAGACAAACCCGATTTACAAAAAGTCATTTTTGATAAAATTTCTAATTCTTACATCGCTCCTTTTATCATGGCTACAATTAATACCAAAGTTGTTCGCCGTAGCAATGCACTGGCGGGCTATCCTTACGGTAAAGACTTTTTGTACAATGAATCGATGATGGTAGGAAAAGGATTTAGTGGCAAAATGAAAGGCAATATGGTTTTGCTTTCTTTGGGAGCTGCGATGGCTCAACCAAGTTCGCTTTTGGGGAAACTCGTTGGATGGTATCTCCCAAAACCTGGGGAAGGCCCAAATAAAGAAGCACGCGAAAATGGCTTTTAT